>QHOR01000364.1:2599-4184 GCA_003219395.1 Verrucomicrobiota bacterium
AGTTGTCGTGCGAGACGATCCGCTGCGCATAGACCCACGGGCCGACCGGCGTGTCGCCTTCGGCAAACCAGATTTCCCCCGGCTCCGAGCTGGTCACCATCACCCAGCGCTGCCGAAACTCGTTCCAGTAAACCGAGCCGCGGCCAGCCTCAATCGGGCCACCCGTCTGGAAGTCGTGAAGTTGAATCCAGGACTCACCCGCTTTGAGCTTCCCGTTCGAAATCAATTGACGGAGCCGTCCCGGGTGCAGCCGGTCCGCACCTGCTTTCCAGGCGTAGCGCGGCGCGCCGTCGCCGCGGCGATCGATTTCAGTCGCGCTGGCCATGATCCTTCCATCGCCAGCGACGCACGTGAAAGCCTCGTAGTTCTTGAGGTCGGAGAGGCTCCTGAGATCTGCCCTGACCCGTAGGTTCGGGTAAAGGTATAGATACGCGACATCGCGGACCCGGGCGCGAAACGGATGCGAAGAATCGTGCCCCTCCGTTATCTCCCAGCGCACGTTGGATTCGAACACTCCCTTCTCGTCGTTGAAGAGGGCAAGGTGCCAGGCGTAGGCAGGCGCGAGACCCTTCTGGCTGGAGACGCGGGCGACCAGTCGTTCACTCCCGGTCTCATCCGGAACGGTCATCACACCTTCAATCCACTGAAGGCCCGGACCGAAGTTCGGGCACATGCCCTTGCTGAAGCCGGACGCATCAACAAAATAGGTGAAGTCCACGCCCACGCTTGGATCCAGTCCGCCGGGACCGGGCAAGTCTGAAGTGGCGCCGGACGCGGCGAAGTTTCCCAACGGATAGGACACGCGTTCTGTATCGCCCCAGAACCAATAAATCTTCCCGCGATACCGCGTCGCGACGACCGTATCCTGCCCCATCACCTGACCGTTGAGCACCGGCTTTTGGACCGGCACCGCTTGCCCCACCAGTACACTGTCGCGATAAATCCCCCCTCCTGTCAGGCGATACAACCGCTCGGCAATGTTGAGTCGCTTAATTTTGATCGTCGCGTTTCCGCCTTTGCTTGGAATGAGCTTCAAGCCGCGATTACCGAACCCGTCCTTCGGATATTCGTAGCCGTGGCTTTTGACATTGAAATAAACCTCTTGGTCCATCAATCCCGGCTCGTCAAAGGCGATAATCCCGTTGCTGTCGGTCCAGAGCGAGATGTTGTTCACCGTTTGCAGTTCCACGAGCGGCACGCCACGGCCGGTCTGTTCATCCACAACGGTGATTCTGAAGTAGTCGTTTGTCGCGGCCCGGCCGATTGAAATCAACAGGAACAAGACGGATAAGGAATGACGAAAGTTGAAATCCGAACGACGACAGAAATCCGAAGCACGAAAGCCGAATCCCGCCCGCCTCACCTTTTCCCTGCTTCGAGATTCGGATTTTGTCATTCTTTGGTCATTCGTCATTGGGCATTGGTCATTCCACTCGGCTTCCTCGGCGGTTCCCACAGCTCGATTCGGCGCTGCTCCGGATCCATGATCCAGGCAAAGCGGCCAAAGTCGGAGTCCTCGCGCCCCTCGATTTTGATGCCTTCCTCAGCCAGAACCTTCAGCAACGCTTCGAGGTCCTCGACGATA
>QHOR01000112.1:0-353 GCA_003219395.1 Verrucomicrobiota bacterium
TCGCTGGTTTTCTGCGAAGAAAATCAATCGAACTGGTTCGCTGCAAGACGATCGACCTCGAGGTGCCAGCGGACGTCGATTTTGTCCTGGAAGGGTATGTCCAACCAGGCGAGATGCGCCCGGAGGGGCCGTTCGGGGACCACACAGGTTATTACACCGCCGTCGAGGATTATCCCGTGTTCCATTTAACCGCAATTACACACCGGCGCGACGCAGTTTATCCAGCAACAATCGTCGGTATTCCGCCGATGGAAGACTATTACATTGGGGACGCGTGCGTGCGCATTTTTCTGCCTGTCTTCAAGATGAATTTTCCCGAAATCGTCGACATGACGCTGCCGCCCGAAGGCGTT
>QHOR01000112.1:479-6005 GCA_003219395.1 Verrucomicrobiota bacterium
CGCAAACACAGATCCAGCGCGCGACACCACCGTCATCAAGAATCCAAGCGATTCGCTCGACCATGCGCCCAGCGAACAAAACATCGGCTCACATATGGGATTTGATGCCACCCGCAAATTACCGGGTGAAAATTATCATCGCCCGTGGCCGGAATTATTGAAGATGACGGATGAAGCGAGAGCGCTGGTGGATGCGCTGCAAGCGCAAGCGCTAGGCTAGCTCCGAATCAGCTGGCGGCGAATGTTGTAGCCGTGGCCGCAGCCTATTTGCACGCGATCTCCTCCGACGTCAGAACACGACCGGGCACAACGCGGCGGCTACAATACCAATCTCGATTAAGATTTACGGAAAAGCCGGCCCGTATCCACGTCACGTGTAAGTCCGCCGGGCGGAACTCCTCGCAGGTCGTAGATGCGGCCCGTATAAGGACTGTAATAAAGAGCTGGTGTCCCAGCCCAGCGGGCAAACGGAAAGCAACCCGGCGGCGGCGGACCATAGCGCGCAGCTTGATTCTCCTGAACGATTGCACCGGTTAAAGCACCGGCAGCTGCTCCCGCCGCTGCGCCAATTGATGCGGCCCGAACATGCCCTGTCGCTGCGCCGCCGATGATCGCACCGGTCGCCGGATGTGGCGCTATCAGGCCAGATTTTTGCCTGACCGAACTCGTGCTAGGGATAGACAAATACTCTCTTTGCACGGATGTCCAGGACCAGCCCACCGTGTGCCACTTTCGAGCAGTCATACTGCTGATATGGAGGATACGGGCTTGTTACAACTCCCGAAGCATCATGCGGATTACGGGTCGCGGGCGGATAGTGGCCTCCCTTTGGCGGATGTTTTTGATCAGCATCTACTTTCGTGATGGCTGTCGCTGTCATTACCGGGTGGCTCGTTCGGGTATCAGTTGCTTCCCTTCCTCCTTGCGCATACATCGTCGTGCCCAGAACAAATAGTCCAGTTACAACTGCTGAGAGAATTTTTAGTGAGTTTGCTTTCATGTTGGTAAGTTAGGTTCGAAATCGGGAAGTCAGACGGATGTTTGGCGCGGCACATTCAAAGAGCATTTGAAAAGTTGCGCCGCGATCCGACTTGCCTTCTCGAACTTGCTTAATTGGTAAACTTTTTCAAACACACGAAACCTGTCCAGCTCAATTCGCCGAAGGAGCCCGCGGTACACCGAGCCCATGATTTCCGCCGGCGTCATCGCTCTGCGGTCTTCCGCGGGCAGAGCGGCGGCTGCATTAGCGAAAAACTGACGAGCCCGCCGCGTCTGAAACTCCATCAGTTGCACAAAACGCTCGTTGTAGTGCCGCTGCATCAACTCGCTCTCGGAATAATCAAAGCGCGCCAGATCTTCCTGCGGAAGATAGATCCGGCCATTCTGAACATCTTTTCCCACGTCACGGATGATGTTCGTCATCTGCAAAGCGAGTCCCAGCTCGATTGCGTATTGCTTACAGCGCAGGTTCCGATACCCAAAAATCTCGATGCTTACCAGGCCCACCACACTGGCAACCCGATAGCAATAAACCCGAAGCTCTTCGAAAGTGGGATATCGCAGCGTGCTCAAGTCCATTTCTACGCCGGCAATGATTTCCTCCAACATTTCGATCGGCAGCGAGTATTTGGCGATCAATCCTCTGACGTCGCGAGCAAGAAGCGGCTCGTCCGGCGTCGCGGCGTGAAGCATCTGGCGCCATTTTGCCAGCCGCAATTGCTTTTCGACCACGCTTAGTTCTGAAGAGTCAGCAATGTCGTCGATGACCCGGCAAAACGCGTAGAAAATGATGATATCGCGTTTCCGCTCGCGCCCAAGGGAAATAAACGCGAGGGCAAGATTCGATTTGCTCTGGCGGGTAATCGTCGCCGCGTTCACGATGGTCCTTCCGAACGCCGCTTCTCTAATATTGAATCCATTTCTGCCCGGCGATGCGGCCGCGTTCACACTGGCGAAATAGACAAACCCACGACGCCAGGAGCCAGCCAGTGACTACTGCTCGAAGAAAAGCGAAACTCAGTTTCCAGAGGAACAGAGCACCCAGCCGATCGGCAATTGCGCTGCGTACCACGGCATCGCATATCATAATACAGAAAAAGTGGATGCCGCAGATAACTAAAAACCACCCAAGGAACGTGGCGTTGTTCCGGATAAAGCGTCCGTGGGCCCGCATTGCTTCGACGACCGTCTCATTATGGAGAGCCAGCGAGATTTGAACCGAGCAAAAGGCAATAATCAAAATGCTCATCAACACCCTCGCAATTGGCAGATAATCAAGGACACCGGGAATGTTAGTGAAATACGCAAGAAGCAAAGGGAATCGCACGATCAGCATACTTACCGCAACTACGATCCCAGCCCATTCCAGGACGTAACTGAAGCGGCGCATGGCAAACCGAAAGAGTTCTCCTTCTTCGAAGCTCGCGCCCTTGATCCAGGCCAGGCAGACGGTAATGAGATAGACTTGGATGTAGACGCCCAGCAGGTATTCGAAAATAAACGCGGTCGCATCGACGGTCGCCGAGATTCGCAGCAATCCGGCTGCCGAGACCAAACTACTCCACTCTGGCAATTGCCAGAACACAATTGGCTTCAACAGCGATGCCAGCGCGCTCAGCAACAGAATTATGNNNCAGAAACGAAAACGCTTCCACAATGCCCGAAACAATGCGCCGTGCAGGCCACGCCAGTTAGCCAGCATAAAGACGGCCGACACAACCGAAAGCGGATAAGTTGTGGTGGCGTTATCAAAAATGCCTGCCACTCCCTCGAGGGCAGGCAAGGGGGTTTCGCGCCATACCTCCAAAAATCGCGGCCAATACCAGTGCGGTAACGAGATGATCTGGTTTAAATCGAGATCGGCCCAGTTTCGGATCGGCGTAAACGTGACAAATTGAAAAAGGAAATAGCCAAACCCCAGGAGGGCAAAGCTAATCCAGATGCGTTTATAACGTCGAATGCAACGAAAACCATCCCCCAGTGCGTTGTGCACCGGATTGAACATCATCAAGATCGCATAGCCACCGCAAAGCCCAAGTAGCGGATACAGACGCGGCAGCAGGGTTTTGGCAATTGCAAAGAAGCATGGCGACAGGGAGTTTCGAAATAACGGAGTAACGGCGATCAGATCGATGCCACAGCACTCCATTACGCCACTACTCCATCACTAATGAATCAGTCCCCAGTGCCGAGAAAACGGCCAATAAACTAACAAGCCGCGCCCAACGAGATTTGCTTCGGGCACTGGGCCCCAATAACGGCTATCATAGCTGTTGTAACTGTTGTCTCCTAAAGCAAAGTAGCCATCGTGGGGCACGGTGAAGGTGCGATCTGGTTTCGACAGATATTCGTGGCCGGGGGCATAGCCGCGATAAGGAGGTTTGGCGGACATGACCCGGGCAAAACCGTAGCCCTCTGCTTTCTTGCCATTCGCATACAGAAACGGCGGGTCGATTCTCAAACGATCGCCAGGTACTCCGGCCAGCCGCTTAATATAAAACGGCGAACCGGCCTCAGGATCTTCGCGAATACCTGGAATGTGATTGGTCCGGAAAACAAAAACATCTCCCCGGTGCGGCTTAACGAAATTGTAACTACACTTGTCGACAAACACCTGGTCGCCGGTATCAATCGCGCCTCTCGCAATGACCTCACCACGATGAAAAATGCGGCCGGGGAAAACATTGAAATCATGGGTGAGCGTGTCGGGCGGCGCGTAGACCAGATATTTTTGGCGCTGGCAGATCAGCTGCGAAAGCGTAAAGAAAAAAAACATTTTCTTTGGCTGAATTTCAAGAAGCTGATCATCCTCGCGCGAAACAACGTTAATGTAGTTACGACCCAGAACGATGAACTCACCGATCTGTCGCAGTATGTTCGGTGCTGGAGCTGTGCTGGGATAGCCGATAATCCCGTTCAAGGTCGGCTGCATCGAGCCTGTCGGGATCTTAAACGGCTGCAAGAAATAGGAGCGGATGCCCACTGCCACAACGATGGCGACCAAGATCACCTCACAATTCTCCCGCCAGTGTGACTCCCATGTCACCGGTGTCAGCCTGTGAAAAGTCTTGTCCAGCGCGTCGGCTGTGTTGTGTATTCTCTCGCGATCTCTCTGCCGTAATGCTTCTCGCAGGTCCTTCATGCCCGCTGTGATTTGATCGCGGTCCGCGCTACTGAGCAGATCGGCCTTGTAACGCAAATACTTCCGGGCGTGCCGCAGGAGCAGGCGGCTATGTTTCACTTGGCGAGAGGTAAACATGAACTAGAAAAACGAAAAACGTCGAAAGACGAATGAATGACGAAGCCCAAATGAGCAAGAATTAACGTGTAAAACTATTCGTATTCCGAATTTCATCATTCGAATCCCTTTGGTTGTCCATCATTCGGATTTCGTCATTTCAAAGCGCGTTATTGCGCTTTCAGCACCTCGATGAACGCCTCTTGAGGGATATTGATTTTCCCGATGCTCTTCATTCGTTTCTTTCCTTCCTTTTGTTTCTCCAGCAACTTCCGCTTGCGCGTGATATCGCCGCCGTAGCATTTCGCGGTTACGTTTTTTCTCAATGCGGAAACGCTCTCACGGGCAATAATTTTTCCGCCGATAGCTGCCTGAATCGCCACCTGATAAAGCTGCCGCGGAATCACTTCCTTTAGTTTGGCCGCCAACTGCCGCCCCCTCGCCTCTGCGCGATCTTTATGTACGATGGTCGAAAACGCATCGACTGGCTCGCCATTCACGAGCACGTCCAGCTTAACCAGTTTCGCCGCGCGATAACCGGCTTGCTCGTAATCCATGGAGCCGTAGCCACGTGTGATGCTCTTAATCTTATCGTTAAAATCGACCAGAATTTCGTTCAGCGGCAATTCGCAATGCAACATGACCCGACGCGTGTCGAGCGACTCGGTGCGATCCATCTGGCCGCGTTTTTCCAAAATCAGTTGCAGAATGTCGCCGATATTTTCATTCGGACAGAGCACGTACGCCTTTACGATCGGCTCACGGATTTCCTGGATCACGGTCGGATTAGGCAGGTGAGCGGGATTATCAATCACCAATTTTTCTCCACCTGTGGTGATCACCTCATAAACGACGCTTGGACTCGTGGCGATGATGTCCATGTTATACTCGCGCCGGAGCCGTTCCTGGATGATTTCCATGTGCAGCAATCCCAGAAATCCGCAGCGAAATCCGAACCCGAGCGCAACGGAACTCTCCGGTTGGTAGATGAACGCCGAATCGTTTAAGCGCAGCTTCGCGATTGCCGTCTTCAAATGTTCAAAGTCGCCAGTATTGATGGGATAGATCCCACTAAAAACCATCGGATGAATTTCCTGAAAACCAGGAAGCGGTTCGCGCGCGGGATGACGCTGATCGGTGATAGTATCGCCGATCTTCACGTCTGCAGTCGATTTGATGTTTGCGATGAAATAGCCGACGTCGCCCGGGTTTAGCTTCTCTTGTGCGAGCATCTTCGGCGTAAAAACGCCCACTTCTTTGATCTCATACCGCGCATTATTTCTCATCAA
>QHOR01000112.1:6036-6912 GCA_003219395.1 Verrucomicrobiota bacterium
CAAACACCGAATCGAAAACCAGGGCGCGCAACGTCGGGTCTACGGGCAATCGCGGCGGTGGAATACGCTCCACGATTGCCTCAAGGATTTCATCGATTCCGATTCCCATCTTCGCGCTCGCATCGATGGCTTCCTCGGCTGGGATCGCGAGAATTTCTTCCAATTGGCGATGCACCGATGCTACATCGGCATTTGGCAGATCGATTTTATTGATAATTGGCACAATGGTGAGCCCCTGTTTGTGAGCGAGATGAACATTTGCCACTGTTTGCGCTTCAACTCCCTGGGCCGCATCCACAACCAACAGGGCGCCCTCGCACGCAGCCAGGCTACGGGAAACTTCATAGCTAAAATCGACATGCCCGGGAGTGTCGAGCAGGTTCAAGTGATAATTTTGCCCGGATTTGCTCGTGTAACGCTGCTTTTCCCGCTCATGAATTGTGCCGGTGCGCTCGAGCAATCGGTCGGACAAGGTCGTTTTACCGTGATCGATGTGCGCGATGATGCAGAAGTTCCGCGTAAGCTCAATTCCCATGGAAGTGGCCACTATGCGGGCGCGGCTGCGCACGGTCAATCGGCCAGCGCCCGCGCGACGGGGATCCAGAAAAAGCAGCAATCAAGTTTGAGCTGAGAAAATGCTGACACAGGGCCACCGCGAATGAACAACAAATTTATTCGAGCTTAGTGACCGCGGATTCGCTCACCTCCCACTGCCTAAATGCTCAGAGCCGGCAGTTCTGGCTTCTTCGTGTTTTGGAACATCTTCAGGAACTTTGCCTCCCGGTTTCCGGAGAAGGATGATGAAACCAAGCCACAGTGAAAGGTGTAGCCATATTTCTGATCATTTGTTTTGCGTGCTTGTCGCACGCATTCGCC
>QHOR01000112.1:6988-13064 GCA_003219395.1 Verrucomicrobiota bacterium
ATCTGGATTTTGCCACAGGGCACGCTAACACTCGTTAGACCGCTCACCCAGAAGGCGAGTGAATGGATTAACCAACACGCCCAGGGTGATTCTCAGTGGTTTGGCCCTGCACTCGTCATTGAACGCGACTACGTCGCAAACCTCCTCAATGGGATGGTGCAGGATGGGCTACAAATAACGCAATAATTCTGGAAGAACACTGCAGGAGTACTGCGAGATATTGCACGCAAATTCCGGTCCAGCACCTGGAATAACGTCGAGGCCGACGTACCCTACTCCTCTGATTTTCGCCCGGTCCGCACTGCCAATTGCAGTAGCCGCCTGAGCCTAATCAGGGCATATTTGCCAGGATCTTCTCCATCTCGGACGAGGTGAAAGCGCGTAACGTCTGCGTGCGAATATTGCCCAACATATCCGCCCCTAGCAACACGCTGGCGGCCGTTTCATCGTCCGGAGCGTCGAAGATGCACACCTGGTCATATTGACCCAGTGTCCAATACATTTGTTTGATGCTTACTCCCCGCGACTCCACCTTGGACGCCCAGTCGGCCACGCGCTGCGTTGTTTCGTTTGCGGCTTGAATTCCCTTGTCCGTAAATTGCACCAAACTGATGTACGTCGCCATACTGTTATTCCTCCCGGTGTTCTCCTAATTGATTCGATCCGACTAAATAAAACCAATGCTAGGCTACCGACCCCGCGCATCAATGCCAAGGAATAATCATGCTTAGTTCCTCGCTGCTTCCAGACCGAAACAATCGCTCGACCACATGCGAAATCTTCGGTTAGATTATTTCCAACATGCCAAAGCTCGTTGTCAACGGCACGACGTATGAACTAGTTGACGACCTGATCACAATCGGGCGCAGCCCGGACAACACAATCGTCATTAATAATCCTTCGGTCTCGGCGCGGCACGCGCATTTGCAGTTGGCCGGCGAGACATACCGCTTGAAAGATCTCGGTTCGACCAACGGGACACACGTGAACGGTAAGCCCGTCACCGAAACACTACTAACTATTGACGATCGAATCCGATTTGGCGCGACCGAAGCTCGCTTCGAGTCGGACGCGAGCGGCTCGCGGCCGCTGCCCCAACTTGAGGAAATCAAAGCGAGACCGGCGGAATTGAGCGCCGTCCCTGCGGATTTTACTAATGTTTCTCCCTTTCGACGCCAAAAAGAACAAAATGACCCGCTTCGCAATGGAATTTTTATTGGTTTGGCGGTCGTGGCGCTCGTGTTTCTAGGAAGCATAGTTGCGGTGCTGATGATGCACGCCCCAGGACTATGAGCAGACTGCTCGCGCCGGGATGCTACCAGGCTTTAGGAGTCTCTTCAGGCGCAATGACGAAGCACCAATGACGAAAGCCGAAAATAATGCCGCATTACTTGAAGAAATTTGCCTCCGAAAGCGTTCGACAGTTTATCTTTGTCATTCCTTCGTCACTCGTCATTCAGATTTCGTCATTTTGGGATGACAAAAACCAAGCGCCTTTTGCTTTTCGATATCGACGGAACGCTGATCCACTCTGGCGGCGCAGGGCTGCATGCACTTAAAGTGGCCTTCAAGGAACGTTTCGGTGTCGCTGATGATCTGCACGACATCGAAATTGCCGGCATGACCGACTCTGGGATCGTCGTAAGCATATTGAACAAGCATAACATTCCGGCGACGAACGAAAATATGAGCGCGTTTCTGGATAGCTACGTGCATTTTCTTTCGCTCGAATTGCCACGTCGCAAAGGCAACCTGCTTCCGGGTGTTCTGGAATTGCTTCGTCGCCTCAAGTCGCGTCCGCATCTTGTGCTGGCGCTCCTTACTGGCAACGTATCGCGGGGTGCGCAACTCAAGCTCGAGCATTACGGCGTCTGGCATTTTTTTGAATTTGGCGCGTTTGCCGATGATCATCGAGATCGAAACCGCCTGGGACCGTTCGCTCGCGCGCGCGCATCTGAGAGACACGGCCGCGAGTTTGCCGCCTCCGAGATCGACGTCATCGGGGACACGCCGCGCGATATCGCCTGCGGCAAAGCTTTAGGCGCACGCACGGTGGCCGTGGCGACCGGCACCTGGAGTCGCGATCGACTTGCCGAATACGATCCGGATTTCTTGATCGACGATCTTTCAAACGTCGACAAAGTGATCGATACGCTCGGATGGTAATCCATTGACGAATGAAGGATTAGATGAAAAAAAAGGACGCTTCCCCACCCGCTCCGAAGCCGCATCGAGACCGGCCCAATGTGTTGCCACTCAAGGGCGAAATCGATCTGCACGTCTCTCCCGTGGTCACGGCATCACTCACCGCTCTGATCGAAAAAAAACCGGAACGCGTGGTCATCGATCTTTCAGATGTGACTTACATCGATAGCGCGGGTCTGGCAGCTCTTATTCAGGCGATGCAAAAAGTGGAAGCGTACGGGGGAAAGTTTTCCCTAGCCGGATTGCAGGAGACCGTGCGCTCAATTTTCGAAATATCGCGGCTCGATCAGGTGTTCCAGATCTTCCCAGACACCGAGACTGCGCTGGCCGCCACATGAAACGGCCTCAAGGCTAGTACAAGCCCGCGGACCGCTTCGACGGCTGATAGATGATAGCGGTGGATGCCTATTCCTCAGGCCTTGGAGTCATTCGTGTCTGCTGGATGATTTTCATCGTAGTCTGGTTGCTGGGAGCCGTCTCGACCAAGCGCACAATCTACCGTGAAAGCAGAGCGGAGCGGGCCCGCTACTGGCTGGTGCTCGTGATCGGCTATTTTCTAGTGATTAAGTCGAGTGTCTTGCCGCCGCCCTTCCAGTGGCTCGTCATTCCGCATACAACATTAACCGCGTGGGTCGGTGCTCTTCTGTGCGTCACCGGTCTTGTGTTTGCCATTTGGGCAAGAGTGATTTCGGGAAGGAATTGGAGTGGTGTGGTCACGTTGAAAGAAGGACATGAACTCATCAAGGCCGGGCCTTATCGTGTTGTGCGCCATCCCATTTACACAGGCATCCTCGGCATGTTTGCAGGCACCGCCACCACCATGGGGTATTTCGGCGGCTTGTTAGGCGTGTTGCTCGTGTTCGTGAGTTTCTGGCTGAAACTCAAACGCGAAGAAGATTTGATGCTAAAACATTTTCCAGACGAATACGCCGTTTATCAGCGCAGAGTAAAACGCATTATTCCATTTCTCGTTTAGCCACCCCGCCTAGGATCGCCAGCGTCTCGTTAATGTTTTTTGAAATGTCGAATTGCGCCGCGAGTCGGCTGTTTGTTGATCGCGCTGCGGCGCGACGCGAAGGATCGGACCACAGCCGAATAGCATCACGCAAACCCGGGAGATCCGCTGCGTAATCGACAATTGATCCGTGGACACCGTTCTCGATGATTTCGCTAAAACCGTTGGAACGCGTGGTGATGACGGGCAAACCACACGCTAGCGCTTCCAGACAAGCATTTGAAAATGGATCGTAAATCGTCGGCAAAATAAAAATGTCCGCAGCAGCGTAGACACGCAACATGTCCGGAACTTCACCGAGAAATCGCACCGGTTTTTCGCGCCAGAAGCGCAGGCTCCTCGTTTTGTAGAGCCTTGTTTTTCCCCGCCCGGCAACCAGCAGCCGCATCTTGCGATTCTTGCACAGCGCCGCTGCCTCCATAGCAAAAAGGAGGCCCTTGCGGCTCCATCCAGATCCAGCAAATAACAGCGCGAGCTGGTCTGGCTTTAAATTCAGTTCCTGGCGCGACTTTTCGCGAAGCTCCCAGTCGAATCGGAATTCGCTCAATGGGATTCCATTGCGAACAATGTCGATGTTGTCTGCCGGATAACCATAAAGATTGACGATTTCATCTTTGACCATTTGCGACCCGGCAATTACGCGCCTGGTGTTGCCACTGGAGAAAAGCGATTGTTCCAGGTGTAACAAATCTTGGTGTTTGGAACTGAGACTCCGGACAAATCGTTTCAGCGGCAATTCGAACTTTCTTCTCCGGTCCAGCCAGGCGCGATGCACTCCGTCGCCAGCCCGATAAACGTCGCAGCTCCAAACGCGCTCAAGACTAAACAGGACGTTCAAGCGAAACTCCACTCGCATAGCTTCCAGCTCGCTGGCAAATTCCACCGGTGATTTAGAACGCAAGCGCGTGATCGATCCAAACGGCCAGTCGCAAGCTGGCCAGTCATTGGTCGCTACAAGCTGCACGTCATCTCCGGCCTCAACTACGCCTTGCGCAAGGCGCTTTAGGTACGCTTCCGCGCCGCCACTGGGCGAATAACCGCGCCGGACAAACACGATGCTGAGGCTTCTTGTCATGTCGCGCCAAGTCGAGACATCTCGTGTTGTTTACTCTGAGGCATGACCGCTATTTAAACATCCAGAGATTGCCCCACTGCGCTACGGGGGTCGAAATGACAAGGTCGATGACCCAACACGTCACTTTACACGCCTCACGTTCACCAGAATAGTTGTAAGCCGATGCTGGGCGAAACCCTAAACGCTCCTCAGTCACTACATTCCGCCTCACCTGCAGTTCGTACTTTACCGAGGCATTTGCTGTATTCGATTTTTGCCCGCATCGGAGGCTCCGGCCTGGATACCGATGCATTTGAGACTCTGCGCGCATCTTATCGCGGCGGATTCCTGGGCAAAGCGATCGCTTATGATAACCGACAGACGGAGATTCCTGCTTCATTGATCCATTCTTTGCGCTGGCATCCAGTACGACTTATCTCATTTTTCGATCGGCCCTACTACTACGGCGCCAAGAAAAAATACCTTGATTGGATCGCATCCCGGCAACTGGCCAGCGGCCGTTACGATCTATTTCATAGCTGGTCGGGCGACTGTTTGCGATCGCTACAAATGGCCAAACAGCGCGGCATTCCTTCCATCGTTGAAATACCGACCTGGCATCGTGACGGTGGCAAAAACAAAGTTGAGCGGCGGAAAGTTGCTGAATCGGCAAACACCCGCCGTAGCGTTAAAAATTGGAAAGCCCGCCTGTTGCTGGAGCGCAAGCGTTTCATAGAGGAATATCAGCTGGCTGATCTCCTTCTTGTGTTATCAGAGAGGGCGGCTCACACGTTTCGCGTACGTGGTTTTCCCGAAGAGAAACTTTTTTATCTGCCGCGCGGGGTGGACGTGGAACGATTCAAGCCAGGGGAGCGACCGGTTAAGTTTCGCGCGGTGTTCTCGGGTGCTCTGATCAAACGCAAAGGCATCCAACATGTGCTCGAGGCATGGCATCGGCTTAACCTGCCTGATGCGGAGCTATGGCTGGTTGGACACGTGCATGACGAAGCGAAGCCTTTTCTTAAACAATTCTGGCGCGATAACATCCGGGTCGTAGGATTTGCTCGCAACCCGGAGGATTACCTTAACCAGGGCACGGTGCATGTTTTTCCATCTCAATGGGAAGGCAGCGCCAAGGTGACCTATGAAGCCGCAGCATGCGCGCTGCCCCAGATCACCACCCGCGAAGCAGGCGATGTGGTGCGTGACGGGGTGGAAGGACTTATCGTGAAGCCGGGCGACGTGGAGGCGATCGCAGCAGCGCTCCAGCATTTCCATCGACATCCTGAAATCGTTCAGCAAATGGGCAGCGCCGCGAGACGTCGCGTAGTTGAAAATTTCACCTGGGACCATTTTCGGACGCGATTACTCCACGCATACGAAACCGCCGTGCGAATGGCTCGATAATTTCCACCGCAGGAGAGGCGATCTCCTCGGCCCGCTGTAGCCTTGGCAAAGGCGGCCAGAGCGCCTTCGGTCCCCCCGGCGGCGGCTCCTTATTAAACCTGTGAAAATTCTTCTACTGCAACTTAAGCGAATCGGCGATCTGATCCTGACAACTCCCGCGATCGCGGCTTTGCGCGAACGCTTTCCAGAAGCAGAAGTGACGCTTGTTGTCTCCGGTGAATGCGCTGATCTGCTGCCAGCGATTTCCGGTGTCGATCGCATTTTGATGGCCCGACGCAATCTGAGTGATCTCGGCGCCTTTCTCTCCGTGGCAGGCAATAAGTTTGACTACTGTGTCGACTTCACACGAAACGACCGCTCCGCATTTCTGGCATTCTTATCTGGAGGGCGGAAAC
>QHOR01000146.1:0-4068 GCA_003219395.1 Verrucomicrobiota bacterium
GACGGTTTTGTCCAAAGTAGCCGATAATACAAATGGCGTTTCCACGACGGTGAATGGCCCGTCATGAAATTGATATCGAGTGGTGTGGGCCAACTCAGAAGACTCCGACGAATTTCGATGGAAGCATTGTCGTCTTGAGGCGGCGCGGTCGCGAGATTATCCGCTTCGGGTCTGGCCGGGCCGAAAGCGAAAACTTTCCCGCGGTCTGCCAGAGCAACCTGATCATTTTTGGTCGTGCCGACGCTGGGAGTCGGATCGTTCCTGTCGTTAAGACCTAAGTCCAGATTATTGATGTGAAGGATACCGCCAGTCCCGCTACCCTCGTACACGATGGAATTAATTCGTGCTGAGGTCATCTCAATTGTCGCGAAGCGATCGAGAAAAAGTGAGATCTGTCGCCCGGCAAAAATCCACATTGCTAATATGGCAATGATAAACGCGATGAGGATTCCAAGCGTAATCAGGCTCTTGCGCATTCTTGATGCCACATGTTAACCCGCGAACAACACGAGTTAACACGAATAAAATGTGCTTCTGTTGCGTTTAGCCACACCGTTGCCGCAAGTCATTCCAAGTAGCGTCTATCGCAAGCGTCGCGTCACGCATGATCTCTTCCACCGTTGCCGTCATTTCTTTTACTGCCCGGCAGAGTTGTAGGTCTGTAGATTCGTCAGGCTCCGACATATCGAAGTCGTTAGGATTAAATTCTCCGCCAACATCGGCGGCAAACATCTCCGTCCAAGGTCTGCCCCAAACCCGTTGCGCAAACGCATCGTTATCCGAGCACCATTCGTTTTCGATATGCCGAGCCAGCGGGGTAGTCAGTCCGCAGTATCCCGTATCCGCCAGTCCGTTCTCGTGAAGATATGCAATGAGTCTCTTTTTGCATCGCACGGTCTGCAGCCACTTGAGCTGTTTGCCCGAGTTCAATATCAAGCGCAGTAGATGACGAGCGACGCTAACTGTAAATGGTCCGACCGACTGGTTACGGCGGATGTAGGTATTTGAAAACGGCGAAGGATCGATACCGATAGCGCAGAGAAACTCCGGCACGACGCCACCCATGACGGTTTCTACAGTAAAGGGGCGGGGAATCAGGTCGGCATGGAATGCTTTAGCGAGCTCGATCAGCGGCGAGTATGCATGACCCGGGCACCGAATATTTTTTTGAACAAAAGCCTCGAATGATTCGGAGAATTGAAAACCCTTGACTACTTCCATATACCGCGAATTGATCGATTGCGATTGATTGCGTGGAAATAAGACGAGCTTCGGTTCCAGATTGAGCTCTTCGATCCGGTTGAAAAATGCAATCGCACAGTCACTGTTTCTCAGGAGCGTGTCTAGAGCTTCCGAGGAAACAACCACTGCTTCGCACGGTGTCTCCGCAATCGCCCTGGCGAATTGAACCGAGGCCAACTGTTGATGGTCAGGCACCGCTTGACCGCAAAGCGTCCTAGCGAGTGGATGGTGTCCACCGTGTGCGGTACCGCTTTCTGGAACGAAATACCCTTGCCTCAGCAACTCGGCTCGATGTTCCTTCAGAAACCACTGGATCGCGCTCGTTCCAGTTTTGTGAGGGCCAATGTGAATATAGCAGACGCGTGTCGCCACTCGCGCAGTATAGTATTGGCGTCAATCAGCGAGGGTTGGGGCGAGCGTCTTTCTTTCGCTGAATGTAATCATTTATTTCTTCTTCGAGAATCTCCAGCGGCAAGGCGCCATTTTTGAGCACGGCATCGTGAAACTCGCGCTGATCGAATTTTTCTCCCAGTTCACTTTGTGCGAGGGCGCGTAATTCCTGAATTTTTAACATGCCTATCTTGTAGGCGCACGCCTGGCCGGGCGCGACGATGTAGCGCTCGATTTCGGATTTAACTTCTTTTTCGCCCATGCCGGTTTTCTCGCGCATGTAAGCGATCGCCTGTTCGCGGTTCCAGCGTTTTGCGTGGATGCCTGTATCCACAACCAATCGGACTGCGCGGAAAAGCTCATCGCGGAGGCGTCCCAGATCTCCGAATGGGTCATTGTCGTACCAGCCGATTTGTTTGGCCAGCCATTCACAATAAAGCGCCCATCCTTCGATGTACGCTGTGAAGGGCAACACCTTGCGAAACTGAGGAAGGCCTTTGAGTTCTTCTGCGGTGGAGAGTTGCCAATGATGTCCCGGCACGCCCTCATGATACGCCAGCGTTGGCATGCTCCATTTTGACACTTCATTCATGTCGCGCAGGTTCGCGAAAAAAATCCCGGGACGGCTGCCGTCCATGGCGGCAATCTCGTAATACGCTCCCGGTGCAGTCGATTCCTTAAATTCCGGAAAGCGGCGAACTTCGATCTTGGCGTGCGGCGTCGTCAGAAACAATTCTTTCGATGAACGTTCTGTCGCCTGTGTGATCAACTCAGTGTACCTGGCCAGGGCGTCGGCACGCCCTTTGTCATCATTTGGATAAAGGAAACGCGGATCTTTTCCCAATCTATCCATGGCCTCTCCAATTGGCTGGCCGGCAAAACCGTTTGCGTCAAGGATTGCTCGCATTTCACCTTCAATTCGAGCGACTTCGCGCAGCCCAAGGTCGTGAACCTCATCCGGCTTAAGCGTGGTGGTTGTGTTCTCGTGCAACTTGTAAGCGTAAAACGCGTCGCCGTCCGGCAACTTCCAGACCCCATCGTCAGTCGTGGTTTTGGGCAAGACGGCCTGGAAATAATTGATCAGTTTTTGATACGCCGGATAAACTTTGCTGGTTATTGCAGATTCCACACGCGCCTGAAGCTTGGTCCGATCCGCTTCGCTCATTTTGTCAATGTTCGCAGCGCGCGTCTTGAATGATGTCGCCAGGATATTTTCCGAAGCAGGTTTGCCGACAAACTCAGTCATTTCCTTGAGCACTTCTTCAACGACGAAACGCGGTGGAAGAATTTGCTTCTGTTCCCGAACCCTCAGACCCTCGAGGAGTTGATCGAACTTCTTCGGCACCGCATCCAGCCGCATAATGTAGTAATCACAATCTTTTTGGTTTAGCAGCCGGTGCGTATTCGCCATGAACGAGGGAAATTGGTTCTGCACCCCGAAGAGCTGATTGACCGGGTAGTTATGCCATTGCCATTTTTCGCCCTCGGCCTGTACTTGCAAAAACCAATCGAGCACGTGCGTGGAAAGCTTCTGCGAGCCGGACTGGCGATCGAGTGGATATTGGCGAAGCTGCGCCAGATCGCGCTTCCACCGCTCGAACTCGCGCTGTTGTTGCGCAGGCGATTCGTCGTCAAGTTTTCCGTTATGGCTGGTGATGCCGAATTGTTCCACCAGACCAAGCGTGGAGAGTATCTCCGGGTGATCGAAGAGAATTTCGGCGAAGACCTTTTCGTAAAAAAGATTCAGGCTCCATGGCCGGAACCAAATTAAATTAACGAGGAAGACTGCAATGGCGATCGCGATGACGGCAATTATTGCTCCGAACCATTTGAAGATTCGCTTAACCATGTGCTCGCATCAGTGTTAGAACGCCCTCCTTAACTATGATGGAGCCGTTGTCCACTTGGATTCAAAAGTTTATGCAGCGTTACAGATCGGTACGCGGCATTGGCTGGCAAAAGCGACGCGGAGCGCGTGCATCATTTGTGAGATAGTTTTGCTGTGGAATCCTTGCTATAGCGAACTGTCATGGCAGCTCAATCAGAACACATTGATAAACCTGAGCCAAGGTGGCAGGCGATCCTTGCGTTGCTCGCAGTAGGGGCAATTTATCTGGCGCTGCCGCGTGATCTCATCGTTGGTCCAATTTGGCTGTTGCCGGCTGTAATTGTCGTTCTGCTTGTGCCAACCGTCGTGAGCCATCGTGTGGGCCGACAGTCATTGAACCGCATGCTCGGAATTATTATTAGCGGAATCACGACTCTGGCGCTGATCGGTTCGGTCATTCACCTTGTGCGGATACTACCGCTGCACCGTGAGTCACCGATGCAATTGCTGCGTTCGGGTGGATTACTCTGGTTGACGAATGTGATTGTGTTCGCGCTCTCTTATCGGCGGCTGGACGGTGGAGGGCCGACCTTGCGTCACAAGCAAAA
>QHOR01000146.1:4087-4546 GCA_003219395.1 Verrucomicrobiota bacterium
TCTTTCCGCAGATGCAAATCCCGCATGAAGAGCGTACCCAATTCGCGTGCGCGCGTTGGCGGCCGCATTTTATCGATTACCTGTTTGTCGCCTTTACGCAAAGCTCCACCTTCGGACCAACGGATGCTCCGCTCCTCGCGCGCTGGGCAAAAGTTTTGGCGATGACCCAGATCTTCATCTCACTCACGATCGTTGTCCTGTTGATCTCGCGTGCGGTGGGCGTTTTGTAAGGTAGCGCTGAAACGTTCGCAGGTTACGAGACTTTTTGCTTTTTTGTCATGCTCATGGCCATCTTCTGTTTTGATCGCCGGAAATCAGTTAAAATGAGAAGTGACCCGCATCGTTTCGCTTTTGCCTGCTGCGACGGAGATCGCAGCCGCGCTTGGATTGATGGATCGGGTGGTCGGCGTTTCGCATGAATGCGATTTCCCGGAAGAAGCAAAAGCGCGGCCGAGAGTC
>QHOR01000146.1:4619-10671 GCA_003219395.1 Verrucomicrobiota bacterium
CGGCACAATTTACACAATCGATGAGCCGCTGCTGCGTGAGCTGCGCCCGGACGTAATTCTCACCCAAAAACTGTGCGACGTTTGCGCCGTCGGTTATGGGACGGTTGCCCGACTCGCCGAAACCTTGCCCATCCAGCCGCGGGTGGTGAATCTCGAACCGACAAGTCTCTCGGATATATTCGATGATATTCGACGCGTCGCAGAAGCGTGCGGTGTGTCAGAGCGCGGACGTGGCATCACAGATAAATTGTCCCAGCGGCTGCAGGCCGTGCACCTCCGGACGGCTCGCATTTCGCGTCGACCGCGCTGTTTCCTGATGGAGTGGGTCGACCCGCCATTTTGTTCGGGCCATTGGGGGCCCGAGCTTGTGGAGATTGGAGGCGGGAAGGATTCGTTAGGCCGCAGACACCAGCCCTCGGCACAAATCGATTGGAAGGAAGTGGTCGATGCACGCCCCCAAGTAATCGTTCTTGCTCTCTGTGGCTACGGCATCAGTCGTGCGCGGCAAGATTACCAGTTGCTCCGGAGCCTTCCTGATTTCAATTCACTTCCCGCGGCGCGTCGCGGCGAGATTTATCTGGTGAACGCCAGCGCATATTTCGCCCGTCCAGGGCCCCGTATTGTCGACAGCCTCGAGATCCTCGCTGGAATCCTGCATCCACGAGAATTTCCGGAATTCATTTCACGCGGTGCAGACGACTCGCGGGTTGTCCGGGTCGGCTAACGAATCTCGTAACAGGAACCTGCTTTTATTAGACCGAGCCCTTGAGCTAACGGAATGGGCAGTTTATTCGCTGATTTCGTTTGCGGGCTTGGGTTGGTGGTCCGGCCGGGCAGCGGCCAGCGCGAGGGCGACGACGATTCCAACCGACACTTCGAAGAAGCGGTGGAGCGCAACGATCCAGGCGGCGTTTGAACGGGGGATGAGCACAATGATGGCGAGCGTGATGCTGGCGTAACGGTACGCGCTCTTCTCCATACGAAATGCGGCGCACAAAAAGTCCCAGCACAAATACAGCGGCTGCGAAGACCAACAGATTTCCGGTGAAGTAGTTTGCCAGGAGCGCTCCTCCTAAAGCTCCGAGAGCGGTGGCGGCGATGCGTTCGACCGAAATCAACAGAGTCGCACCGAGCGTTGATTGCATCACCACGAGCGTCGCAATCGCGGCCCAATAGGCTTCTGGCAATCCGAAGAGACGCGCGACCGCAAGCGAGATAGTCGCCGCGATGGCCGTGCGAATTGAATGTATGACGGACGGAAGATTGTCCGGCTCCCATTTCCAAAGTTTCACAAGAGCATTTTTTCGCACGCATCCCGGTACCGCACCATCAATTTCGATGCCATCCGTTCGGTAGTGGCAGTCATGCAGGCCCGCAAAAGAGCACGGTGTGTTAACTTGTTAGGCCAGGTGCGGTCGACCGTTTCGCAGGTGCAAAAGATTAGAATTTCTTCGCGCTCCAGCGCAAAGCCAGCGCCGGAACCAGGAAGAAAAAGACAATGACCATCCGCAAGTTTGCGAAAAAATTGAGAGTAACTGCGCCAAGTTCTTTTTCGTCAAGTTTAAACCATTGCGCGAGCCAGGGACTGTAATTGTTCCATAAGGCTAGGGTCGCAATGAAGTAAAACAGAGCGAAGAGAATACCGACGACAAACGCTCGGAGGAAAAAGTTTCGCAGAAAGATGATTTTCTCGCGTTCCATGATTCATCTGTTGTTCGCATGGAGCGATCGGTGCGCGTCTATCCTGTCTGAGAAATGTGCGTGAATTCGTGAAATCAATAGATCAGTTTACGGCATGCGAGTCGGCGAAATGAATTGGATGATGGTAGAAGAATATCTGACCCGTGATGATCGAGCGGTGTTGCCACTCGGCAGTACGGAGCAACACGCATATCTTAGCCTCAGCGTCGACAGCATCCTGGCAGAACGCCTGGCCGTCGAAGCGGCAGAACCGTTGGGCATACCAGTTTTTCCCGTGCTGGCCTACGGGATGACGCCGTACTTTCGCGCGTTTCCAGGAACCATTACGCTGCGGATCGAAACGTATCTGTCGCTCTTGCGCGACATTCTCGACGCGATGGCAGAGCAGGGGTTTAAACGAATCCTGATCGTCAACGGACATGGAGGCAATACGCCCGCCCAGGGACTCGTGGGTGAATGGATGGCAGATCATCCAAGCATGCGCGTTAAATTTCATAACTGGTGGAATGCGCCGAAGGTTTGGGCTCAGGTGGAGGCGACGGATCCCGTCGCCTCGCACGCATCGTGGATGGAAAATTTTCCGTGGACCCGTTTGGAAAATGTCGACATGCCGCGCGAACAAAAACCGATAAGCGATTTGCAGAAATTACGCCGTCTCGACCCAAAATCGCTGCGGCAGTATGTGAAGGACGGCAATTACGGTGGTTTTTACCAGCGCGACGACCGAGAGATGATCAAGATATGGCACATCGGCGTAGAGGAAACGCGCGCTCTGCTGATGGAAGCGTGGGATTGAGAATGAAAGCGGGAAATATCGCCGCATTCCAAACCGCTTCGCGCGAAACTCGATCGAGCAGGCGAATTTTTTGTTTCGCGACGCTTTAGGAGTGCGATGCATCCTGGCATCGCGTTAGACCGCCCTCTCTAAGTCCAAGATATCCTGATCTGCCTGATTTGGCTGAGTGTCAGGCTGAGATTAGCGCCACCAGAATGCGATCGCTGCCGCACCAAATAACTGCGCTAGCTAGATTCGTTTCGAGCAGCCCTCAGCTGAATGTTGATCTCAGACGTGAGCGTGCGATGAACCGGACACTTCGCAGCAATCTCCATCAGTTTGTCCTTCTGTTCGGCGCTCAAAGCACCAGTGAGTTCGACTTCTGCCTCAATCCTGTCCAGCAGGCCCTCGTTGGTTTCGCAGTCCTCGCAATCTTTTGCATAAATCCGGGAATGCCAGAGTGAAACGGTGATATTTTCGAGAGGAATTTGCTTCCGGCGCGCGTATAAGCCCACCGTCATGGAAGTACAAGTCCCGAGCGCTGCAAGCAAATAATCGTATGGATCGGGACCGGCATCGCCACCGCCGGCGCTTACTGGTTCGTCAGCAATAAGGCGATGCTTACCAATTACAATTTCTTGCTTGAAACTGCCTGCATCGCCGCGCACCACCACGTCGGCTGTTTTGTCATTCTGTAACGCATTCACGTTGATATCAGGGGCGTACAATTCCCGCAAATCGGTCGCGGTATTGCCAGACCAAAAACAATTCAAGAATAGAAACCACGATTGCCGGCACCATGCCCGCGGGCTCAGGTGCCATCAAGAGGTGGAACGCCCAAATGTTCACTATGATAGCGCCGAGAATCGTCAAGCCGAGTGGCACGAATCGGCCGATTAGCAGCAGTAATCCAGCAATGACCTGGAAGCCGCTGATAACGTAAACATAGCCGCTGGCAAAAAACGAGTGCAGATATTCACCGGCCACACCTTGCGGCAGAGGCGGCATGGGAAGGAAATGCAAAAATCCATTGGAACCAAAAAAAAGGAAGATCAATCCTAAAAGGATCCGGACAATAATGGTTAAGATTCTCATTCGAGGATGTTGGCTGGATTGAGCCGGAAGTCCAATCCCCAGTTGTCGAACGCGATCGAGTTCGACCAAAGCTACGGCTTTTCCTGAAACAATTTGTTCAACTCTGCCGATGCAGCGCCATTGGCCAGAAGATTAAATGTGCCGTTTTCCTTAATGTCTTTGGCAGCGCGTACAAAGGTGCCCCACACAGAGAGTGCCAGGCCGGAACCTACAGAAATTCGCCGCACACCGAGATCGGCCAACCGCGATAATGAAAGTTGATGATTGAATCCAGAGACCAGGACATTGACGGGCTTCGGTGAAATCGTCTTCACGATCTGTCCAATCTCATCTGGTTTACTAACGCCTGGCGCGTAAAGACAATCGGCGCCGGCTTCCGCATATGCGACGAGCCGATCGAGAACGGTGTGAAACGGATCGGAATCGCCAACCAACCACGCTTCGCAGCGGCCTGTTAAGATGACGCCGCTGACCGAAGAGTCGACCGCCGCGCGCGCTGCTCGAATACGATCGGCTGCCAGTTTTTTTTCATACAGCGGTGTGTCTGTCCGACCTGTGCTGTCTTCGATTGATAAACCGGCAATGCCTGTCCCAACACAACGTCGCACGTTGGCGGCGACATCTTCTGGTTGGTCGGCGTAGCCAGCCAGAAAGTCTGCGTTTACCGGCAGTGGCGTTGCTTCGACAATTTCCCGGATGTGGGCAAGCATTTCATCGCGCGGCACACCGCCATCGCGTTTTCCTCGAGAAAAAGCGAAGCCCGCCGAAGTGGTGGCGAGCGCTTCGAATCCGAGATGCTCAAGATAGATCGCGGTTCCTATGTCCCACGGATTCGGAAGCACGAAACACCCGGATTGGTGCAGTGCGCGAAATTTTGCAACGGCAGAAATCTGTTTTGCTGAATTCATGTCGAAAATCTTATGCCACTTCGGCTCGCGCGCGAGTTTGCTGCCTCAGGCATCTTCCCTGATCCGTTGCGCACGCTTCCAGCCTGCAACGGCTGCGGGCCGGAATGCCCACGCTACATAACAGCCAGGAGGGCTGTGTTACGCTTTCCAAGATCGTGGCAAAGGACCTTCCACTCCGTAAAGCGGATCGCGCTCCGGCCTGGGCAAAGCTGCAATGTTGTGATCAGCTTTCGGTCGTTCGCCTGACAGTCCCCGAAGTAAGTCCCACTGACGACCTTCCGGATAAGCCCCGACCACGCCAAAATCGTCGCCGGCACTGACGTTCTGGTGGGCCACACCAGCGGGAATGACAATCACATCGCCCGCATGCACCTCGACGTTCTTCCCATGCACGCCGCCCAGCCGCAGAGTGGCACCGCCAGAATAAACGCCGAGCACTTCATGCGAGGTGCTGTGATAATGAGGAAAGGGATACACCCCATCTCGCCAGGAGTTGGTCCAGTCGTTCTCTGCAAACCGTTGTTCGAAAATGGAACCTGGATCTTTGGCGGCGATCGCGATCGCGTGCCGATACAACAACAAGGGCAGGGGACTGTTTGGGAAAATTCCGTCGTCCTGGAAACTCAATTTCTCCGGTTGAACGAAATTTTGCTGATCAGTCATACCTGGTTCGCTCCTGTCAAAGATAACGCAGGCAAAGTCCGAGTTGGTCTTGCTGACACCAATCCTACAAGCCACATGAATAGAAATGCGAGGTCGTGGACGGCGCGCCCCGTCGAGCGCACCCTATGAAGCCGACGGTCGCGCAACGGGCGGGGTCCTAACCACATCATCTGATTCCCAGCGAGTGGAGCGTAGCAGCGTCCACTCTGCCCGTAACGCTTAGATCTTGGTCCTCCTGGTAACGCGCAATAGCGGCCTCTGTTTGATAGCCAAGGGTTCCATCAATCGCGCCGTTATAATAACCAAGTTTCGCAAGCTCCGCCTGAGCCGCACTCACGGTTGCGTTGCCCGTCGACTGACTCGAATCGGAATAATCGGACGGGTCATCGTCGCTGTATGGCGAGTAGTTATAGTAGTCGTAAGGATTACCATAATAGGAGTTGTAAGGGTAATTGCCGTAGTCATAGTCGTAGTCAGGATAGTAATTCCACGGGTAATATCCGGGATCTAATCCCCACCAGAAGCCATCGACAAAGACAAACACGCGGTTGTGATGGAAGTGGGCGTGATGCCTGTCCCAATCGCGATGCCAATTGTTGCCGTCATGTCGCTCGGATGCGTGGTTCTTCACGAACGACTGACGGTTCGCTGTCGTCGGAGTTCGTGGATTTGAAACCCGATTGCGTTCTGTAGTTGAACGAACACGACTTGATTGAGGACGTGCCGCGGGAGCGGTTGAGCCAACGCGAGTTGCTTGGCGATTTGTCGGAGTGGCAATTGAGCCAACGCGAGTTGGTTGACGATTTGCCGCAGGCGCTCTGCCAGCATATTGGTTCGTGTACCGACCGGCTGAGCCAGTGAATGCATGCGGCCGCACGCTGGTTATGCGATTGCCACCCCCATAGTAGAA
>QHOR01000147.1 GCA_003219395.1 Verrucomicrobiota bacterium
CCGAGGGCGCAGGCGCGCTGCCACTTGCCGCCGCGTTAACAGGCAACGTCGGAAAAGGTCCAATTGTTGCGATCGTTTCCGGTGGCAACATCGATCTCAATAACTTTTGCGAACTGATCACTAAATAAGGAACGCGACTCCGCCATGCAAAGTTGACTTTCGCTTCAGAACTTGAGAAAACCTTGTCCGTAGTAAGTAAAGGAGGCAAAATAAATGAAAATTGGCGATACAGCACCGGATTTTGAAGCGGAAACTACCGAGGGCCGGATTCGTTTCCACGATTGGGTAGGCAACTCGTGGGCCATCCTGTTCTCACACCCGAAGGACTTCACGCCTGTTTGCACGACGGAACTTGGTTATATGGCTAAAATCAAACCAGAGTTCGACCGCAGAAACGTGAAGATAATGGGATTATCAGTCGATTCGACTGGCGATCACTCAGGTTGGGCCAAGGACATCGAAGAAACACAGGGTCACGCACCGAACTATCCAATCGTCGGTGATTCCGATTTCAAGATCTCCAAATTGTACGGGATGCTTCCCGCGGATGTGGAAGGCGACCCAAAGAAGCGTACACCCGCGGACAACGCGACCGTGCGCAATGTCTACGTCGTCGGCCCCGACAAGAAGATTAAATTGATCCTGGTGTACCCGATGACGACAGGCCGCAACTTCGACGAGGTGCTGCGGGTGATCGACTCGTTGCAACTGACCGCGAAACATCAGGTAGCAACGCCGGTAAATTGGAAACGGGGCGACGATGTGATCATCGCCGGTTCGGTGTCCGACGAGGAGGCGAAGAAGCGTTATCCGCAAGGCTGGAAAGCTCCCAAGCCATATCTCCGGATCGTGCCGCAACCGCAATAATTGTAGGGCGTTTCTATGAAACGCCGGATCCAACAAATGGCGTCTGACACAGACGGCCTACAACTCTCGCCCTACGCCGGCACCGGCTCCGCAGAATATTCCGCAGGATCCTGTTGAAAATATTTTTGCAATTCTCCGTATAGCCGCGGGTGACGAGAACGTAACGCACGTGGCTGCTCAAAGAACGCCTCGACCGAAACGGCGAAGAATTCAACGGGATCCGTGGCTCCATAGGTATCGAGCAACGTTGGTATCCCGCTTTCATCGGCAGCGCGCAGCGACGCAAACTCGGTTTTCATCACTTCGCTCCAAGCCGATTGCTGCTCGCGCGTGGCCAGGCCGGGCACGCCATCGGCTGCATGATTCTCGTAATCCAGTTGATGAGCAAATTCGTGAAGAACCACGTTTTTACCATCCGAAGGATCAGCCGCGCCATGTTTGACGGCGCCCCAGGATAGGACCAGCGATCCCATCCTTCGCCCGGTCTCTCCGAGCCGCCCGACGGTCCCTTCTTCCCAGACATGCTCACCAATCCGGTGGTCTTCCTGCACCATGTATGTCAATGGATAAACAAGGATCGTGAGCAGATGTGGAAAATAGTCCGTCTCGCGATGCAACAATAGCAGACAAGCCTGCGCCGCGATGGTCACACGCACTTCATCGGTGATCTCGAAACCGCCACATCCTTCGAAACGTTTCTGGGCAAGAAATACTTGAATATGACCAAGCAGTTCCGCGCGATCACCAGCGCTCAGCTTCTGAAAAAATACAACGTGACGCTGAATCAACTTCAGCCACTCTTGCGGAAACGGCCGTGTCCGGAGGCGACGCCGCCTTTGCTTCTTCAGGAACTCGAAAATCATATAAAGGTGTGAGCAGATCCTTTCACGGCGTTCGCTTGAATGGATGCGCTTCGGTATTAAAGATGACTCTGTCGAATTGCAAGGTTTCAGGTGGTGCGAAGAGCAAATAAAAATATTTGAAAGTCTCGGCCAGGACAAAGCTCTGCATTTCATCGAGCTGTTGCTTGCTAGTCACGTCGGCAAGCCCGGCGTAACCACCTTCGGCGCGGCAATATTTAACAAAATCGTCGAACATTTTTTCGCCCATGCGCCGATATTCCGGATCACCGGTGTAATGGTAAAGGTAATATGTAGACTCAACGATTTCAGGACGCAGATGATAACTTCTCGCCACTACTTGCATGGTTTTGTAATCGAGAGTTTCGGGCTCGATGCCGTACAGATTCCACATGTTAAATGATGACGCTTGCAAGTGACGCGCGCGCTTCAGATCGCCGGATAAGGCGAGCAATCCAGCGAAGAATGCATCAAGCGCGCCGTACTCTGTCTTGGTTCGCTTACCTGTCTGCATATCGGCGTGGCCGTACCACAATTCACCACGGATTTCGTCAGCAAGATGCTTGTTGATGGCGGGAATACTGGCATTCCACATGTCGCGACAATTTTTATCGCCGAAAAGAAGCCAGCATTTCCAGAGGTATTCGTAGTAGGAATCGATGCCGCCGCTGATGTGACTATCACTGTTGGTCCACGCGCCAGTCTCGACATTGATGCCCTCTCCGACAAGACCGAGCGGCGAGCGCCGCTTGAAGGTTTCGACTAAAGCGCGCTTCGCTTTTTCGTAGAAAACGGGGTTGCCGGTCAGCTTGCTCAGAGTCCCAAACTCCAATAACAGCGTGCCGGTTTCTGCCGGATTCGTCACCGGATTGCGTGTCTGCCCAGTCCTAAGGTTGACATAAACATAAGGCAGCCCGGACGGGGAATTAAAAACCGGAAGCAGTCGATTGCCTAGATCTTCCGCGAGATTTAGCAGACGCCTATCGCCGGTGAGTTCATAACTGGAGAGAAGTCCCCCAAGCAGACGTATCGTTACCTCGAAATTCTTGACGTAAATATCGCGATCGAATGAGAGATCACTGACGATCAGTGAGCGTGCCCTTTCAGCCTCGGCGTCGAGATGCATCAGGATGAGTGTGTCGAGCGCGTCGACTGGAGTCATTAAGAGCGACTGCCCGTACCAATCGTGCGCCGTCTTACTCAGCGGTCGCAACGCGTCGTGGCCCCACGCGTAACGCTCGTAGTTATTCCAGGCACGAAGAAATTCAGTTCGCACACGCGCAGCGACCTGCTGTGCGTGCTCATCCTGTCGTGGCTTGTTGCATCCGTCCATTGCGATCGCAGCCAGGAGGGAGATGAAAAGCATGATTGACGCAATTCGGTCTGGCATTTGGCTCGGATCAGCCTAACAATCGACTAGGAGGGATTCAAAAATGAATACGATGTCTATTTCTCGACGTAAATTTGCGCAGTTACTCGGCGCAGGCGCAGCTGCTGCAATCGTTAGACCACGGTTTTCTTTCGCAAAGCCAACTCAGGTCACCACCACATCTTTAACGCCGGGCGGGAACATCGTACGCCTGAGCGCGAATGAAAATCCTTATGGACCTTGTCCGAAAGCATTGCAGGCCATAACGGATTCGTTCGGACTGGCGTGCCGATATCCGGACGAACACAACAATATTCTGATCGACAAGCTGGCAAAGCTGAACAGCGTCAACCACGATCAGATTCTGCTCGGCGATGGTTCAGGCGAAATTCTAAAACTTTGTGCGGAGACATTTACTGGCCCTAAAAACGGCAATCTTGTGGCGGCGGATCCGACCTTCGAAGCAATACTTAGTAATGCCACTGCTAACGGCGCCGAAGTAGTGAAGGTCCCGCTTACCACCAGCTTTGCGCATGATCTGCCAAAAATGCTCGCTGCAGCGAAGGGAGGTCTGATTTACGTCTGCAATCCAAATAATCCCACTGCCAGCATCACACCCAAGGATGAGCTGCGCGCCTTCATCACGAAAACGCCGCCCGAAACGATGATTCTCGTGGACGAAGCATACTTCCATTTCGCGGATTGCCCTGATTACGAGAGCGTCATCCCGCTCGTGAACGAACATCCCAACCTGATTGTTTCTCGCACGTTCTCGAAGATTTACGGGATGGCGGGATTACGCTGCGGCTATTGTGTCGCGCCAAAGGAAACGGTCGAACGCATGCGCCAGCAGCAAATGTGGGACAGCGTCAACTGCATGGCGCTGGCTGCCGCGACTGCAAGCCTGGACGATCCGGATCACGTCCCGAACGGTCAGCGGTTGAACAAAGAAGCGAAACAATTCACGACCTCCGAGCTCGAGAAGATCGGTTATAAATCAATCCCTTCGCAGGCCAACTTCATCATGTTCGATTGTAAGAAACCGGTCGTGCCGATCATCAAAGCGATGAAGGAAAAAAATGTTCACGTGGGCCGCTTATTCCCTGCTTTACCGACTCACATGCGTCTGACAATTGGCAAAAAATCAGAGATGGAAACGTTTCTATCGGCGTTTCGAGAAGTCATGGCGTAACGAGCCAGTGATAAGCCATCGCATATTGTCCCGGCAAATAACCTGAATGGAGCCCGCGGGAATGGAGCCGCTGGGATGCGAGTGACATGGATGGGCCAGACCCGCGAGGGTGAGGCTTCGGGCTGAAGCCGAATCAAGTAGCGCGACATGGATGGGAGAGCCGAAGGCCGAGTGAGCGGGAGCGAAAAGTCAAGTTGCTTCACAACCGGGCCGTCGGTTTCATCGATTGGTTAGCCAGTTGCACGCAGCAGTGCGGCTAGGAATGCCAGCGCGGATGCAATTACTAGCAGATGCGCAGGTACAATCGAACCGACGAAAAAATAAAGCAAAGCTGCGGTGATCGCGGGCATCAAGGCGACGAGTACGACAACAGCACCTGACGCCATCAGAGGCCGGGCGGCGAGCAGCCCGAACACGACGGCCGAGGTAATGAGCATCGTTGAATCGATCAACCACAGCGCCTTAAATGCTTTGGCAAAGAACGGCGCTAAATTCGAGGTTTCCACTGCCGTCGTCGCTTTTTTGAACGCCAAAGTATGAACCGCGCCGCCGAAAAGAAGAAGCGCGGCCGAGAAGGCCAGAAGTAAGCGTGACAGGAAATTGTTCATATCAACGACCGATCGGTTTGGCTTAAGCGGCTAACGAGGCACAAGCTGAGCCGCGGCTCGCAGGGGCGCAAGTGGCAGCTCGGGCAAGCATATTAGCAATCTTGGAGATCCGAAAAAACAACGCCATCTGAGCCGTTGACTGAGGCGCCTGGTTAGGCCTTTTCATCGACAACGGCTTCGATCCGGTATCCGTCGGGATCAAAAACAAAAGCGGCGAAATAGTTCGCGCCGTGTTCGGGATGAAAGCCTACGCCTCCGTTGTCCCGCCCGCCGTGTGCCAGTGCCGCTTGGTGGAAAGCGATCACCGCCTCTTGCGACGGTCCTCTGAAGGCCAGATGGAAACCCTCGCTCGGCGCAACGACTCCTTGCTGGCGCAGGCGGACGGCAAATGCGTCGTCGGCACCGGGTGGCGCGTAGATGACGGCAGCTTCCTTGCGGCCGCTGCCGCTTTCTTGAGTCCAAGCACGGGTATAACCCAACGGAGCAAGGGCGGCGTCGTAAAACGTGGTAGAACGCGTGAGATCAGCCACAGCGAAAGAAACATGATGCAGCATGGGCATAGTGTGCGAGGGCCTAATGAGACGGAGCTCAGCAACCGCTCTCGGAGCCAGACTGGGCTCCAACTGAAAACTTACTAACCAGGGTCAACATCGACGCGCAACGCCAACGAGCGGTGGGCTGCAGCAATTGATTAGGCCTCATTTATTGTCATCTAGTGCCTTTTGGATGTCCTGGTTGTGTTTATCGTTTGCATCGAGCACGCGATCGGTACTTTTCCTAAGATGCTTGCCATCGTATCCGACTAGATCGGCAGCCTCCAGTGTCCTCGTGCTTTGCCTCGCTTCATCTTTTCCTTTTGTGTCGCTGGTCTTTGGCTTCTCTTTGCATCCGACAAAGAGGAAGATCGCCAATACGACTGTGATCCACTTTATGTGTGACATGTTGTTAATGGTCTAACGAGAATAGGTCGCTTTTTTGACCTGATCCAAGCGTCTTAATCACTTCTCGCGGAATTCCAGCGCCCCGTTCTTTGCATCGACCCGGACGGTCTGCCCCTCGCGGACTTTGCCTTCCAGGATGTCGATGCTCAGCGGATCGAGAATTTCTTTTTGAATTGTGCGCCGGAGCGGACGTGCGCCGTAAACGGGATCGTAACCTGCCAGCAGTTCCTTGGCTGAATCGGAGAGTTTGAGCGTGATCTTTTGTTGTTCCAGCCGTTTCGACAAACGACCGAGCTGGATCTCGACAATCTTTTTCAGGTCGTCCTCGCTGAGTCGGTCGAAAATGATGATGTCATCGACACGATTCAGAAATTCAGGACGGAAATGCGCGCGCAATGCGTCGGTGACAAGTCGGTTGCGGGCTTCTTTGGATTCCTCCTCGGTAATGTATTGCGAACCGATGTTCGATGTCATGATGATTACGCTGTTCTTGAAATCCACGGTTCTCCCCTGCCCGTCCGTGATGCGTCCATCATCGAGCACTTGCAGCAGAACATTAAAAACATCCGGATGCGCTTTTTCGATTTCATCGAAGAGGATCACCGAGTATGGCCTGCGCCGAACTGCCTCGGAAAGTTGACCGCCTTCCTCGTAACCGACATAGCCCGGCGGCGCGCCAATCAATCGCGCCACGGTGTGTTTCTCCATGTATTCGCTCATGTCGATGCGGACCATGGCGTTTTCGTCGTCGAACAAAAATTCCGCCAGCGCCCGGGACAATTCTGTTTTGCCTACCCCGGTGGGCCCGAGAAAAATGAATGAACCGAGCGGACGATTTGGATCCTGCAAACCCGCACGGGCGCGGCGGACTGCGTTCGACACGGCTTTGATCGCCTCGTCCTGACCCACGACGCGCAAATGCAAATGCTCTTCCAGCTTTACCAGCTTTTCGCGCTCACCTTCCTGTAATCGCGACACGGGAATGTGCGTCCAGCTCGAAACAACTTCGGCGATGTCTTCCTCGGTTACTTCTTCGCGAAGGAGCGATTTTTTGGACTTTGCACTTTTTGCTGTCGCGTCCGCCAATTTCTTTTCAAGCTCAGGGATCCTGCCATATTGAATTTCGCTAGCCCTGGCCAGTTCACCCCGACGCTGCGCGCGCTCGAGCTCGGTGCGGAGTTGATCAAGTTCTTCTTTCCATTTTCGCTGCTCTTCGAGGACACCCTTCTCTTTCTGCCACTCCGCCTTCAGCGCGTTCGAGCTTTCCTTTAGCTCTGCCAATTCCTTCTCGAGCTTCTTTAAACGTTCCTTGCTCGCGGGATCTTTTTCCTTCTTCAGCGCCTGGCGCTCCATTTCATGCTGCATGATCTCGCGCTCGATCACATCAATCTCCGTCGGCATCGAATCGAGCTCGATCTTCAAACGCGAGGCCGCTTCATCGACCAGATCGATTGCCTTGTCAGGCAAGAACCGATCAGTGATATAACGCTGCGACAGCACCGCTGCTGCGACCAGTGCACTATCAGTGATGCGCACGCCATGGTGCACTTCGTAGCGTTCCTTTAATCCGCGGAGAATGGCGATGGTATCTTCGACACTCGGCTCATTGACCAGCACCGGCTGAAAACGCCGTTCCAGCGCGGCATCTTTCTCGATGTATTTGCGGTACTCGTCGATCGTGGTCGCGCCGACTGTACGCAATTCGCCTCGCGCAAGCATCGGCTTGAGCATGTTTGAGGCATCAACAGATCCTTCCGCAGCGCCAGCCCCAACGATGGTGTGCAGCTCGTCGATAAACAAGATGACCTGGCCCTGCGCATCGGTCACTTCCTTCAAAAACGCTTTGAGCCGATCTTCAAATTCACCCCGGAACTTCGCGCCTGCGACCATCGCGCCAATGTCCATGGCGATGATGCGTTTTTGCTTTAATGAATCCGGCACATCGCCGCTGATGATTCGCCGCGCAAGGCCTTCTGCAATTGCTGTCTTGCCCACGCCGGGGTCGCCGATGAGTACCGGGTTATTTTTCGTCCGGCGCGACAACACCTGCATAACCCGTCGAATTTCGTTATCGCGTCCAATCACCGGATCGATCTTGCCGCGTCGTGCCAGTTCGGTCAGGTCGCGCCCATATTTTTCCAGCGCCTGATATTTACCTTCAGGATTTTGATCGGTCACCCGCTGCGACCCGCGCACCTGCTGAAGCCCTTGCATCAGCTTGTCCCGTGCGACACCAGACTCTTTGAGTAGTTTTGCCGCAGGGACATTCGACCCCGACAGCGCAAGCAAATAGTGCTCGGCGCTAGTGAATTCATCCTTCAATTTCGACATTTCTTTCTCAGCCGAATCGAGAACGCCGCGGAGCTCATTCGAAACGCGCAGATCAGCGGCGGTTCCGTGAATTTTTGGGCGAGCAGCCAATTCCGAGCGCAACCGTTCGCGCAACTGATCTACATTTGCTCCGATCTTCTCGAGAAGCGGCCGGGTTATCCCCTCGCCCTGGTCCAAAAGAGCAGAAAGGAAATGCTCGTTTGTAATTTCGGGGTGATTACCCTGCGACGCGAGGTCCTGCGCGCCCTGCAGCGCTTCCTGCATCTTTTGGGTGAACTTGTCGATGCGCATGGATCAAAGATAAACAATGCAATGGCGTGAGCAATTCACTCGGTACTGCTTCCTGTGGCCTTGATTTGTCTCGACGGGATACAAGCTCTCGGTGTTAGCTCGATTGGTTAATCAATGATAGCGCAGGAGAAAATTACCTCGGGATTCGATGTCGAGTTCCTAATGGGCGAAGGGTACATCAAATACTTTTTGCTCAGCTCCATGGAGACCGGCTCCATTCCGTGGTGGTCGGAGACCGAGATCACAGACGTCCACGGCAATCACGTTCGCACTGACGCCAACGCCACTCATCCGCCTGAGGAGCTGAACCAAAAAAGGCTTTATCCTGTTCACCCGGATTTCCTCGGCCACGAGAACCCGTTTCTTGATCTCGGGGTCCCCGCCTATTCCGCGCAGGAAGATGAGTTCAGTGTCACCCTGCTACAGGACTCCCCCGTTGGAGCAGACATCCGCGTGAAAATTTATCCCACCATCATCTCCGATCTCGATCATCCCGATAAGCGAAGAATCATCTCGAACATTTTTCCGGTTTTTTTGGACCTGAAATTTGATCTCACTCATTCACCGCCGGACGCCGACAATCTGCTGAGCAATATCGGCCTCAAGCTCGAGCTACTCGACATCAGTGGACCGCTCATCGATGCCGCTGAAGCTCAGACCGATGAGAACGGCAATCCGATTTTTTCAAAAGCGGATACGCTCGCATCCCTGAAGCAACAAATTGATCGCACCGTCCCATTCTCGGCCGCGGGAGGAGGAAAAATCGCTGCGATTCAGCTAAAGAAATTCTTCGCTGATGATGACACGGCTAACGCGATCGGTATCTATATCAATTTGGCGCTTCAAAATGGTCCAAAAAGCACGGACCTGTTGCCCGACCGCGGCAACGTGGATG
>QHOR01000148.1 GCA_003219395.1 Verrucomicrobiota bacterium
GGGGACCTACGGTCGCTGCCGGGTTGAGAATGAGTTGCAGTGGGCAAAGGTCGGCAAGAACCTTCTGACGGCATATGAGACGCTCTTCGCCGAGAAATGAGCGACTTCTGTGAAGCCATAGACGCCAAGAAATTCAAAAAAGCGCAGTTCCAGACTGACTCGGCCCTATGCCGAATCAATCACTCCATCGAATCTTGACTACCAGGATTTCTTCCAGCCAACCATCGGGCGAGACGTTTCTGGCAAAACCAGAAATCCGTCAGGCAGGAATTGTAGATGTTGAGTTTGGTAAAGAGGTCACGGTCATACAGCCTGTCAATCTCTATGGGTGTACGATTGGAGACGGCAGCTTCATCGGACCATTTGTAGAGATACAAAAGGGAGTAAATATCGGCCAGCGATGCCGGATTCAGTCACACGCATTCGTCTGTGAGCTCGTAACGATCGGGAATGAATGCTTCATTTCGCACGGTGCCATGTTTGTTAATGACTTGTTTGGCACCGGCGGACCCGCGGAAAACCCAGAGCTCTGGCGATCGACTCAACTTGGCAATCGCGTGAGCGTTGGAACAAATGCCACGATCCTGCCGGTGACGATCTGCGATCAGGTAATTATTGGAGCCGGCGCGGTTGTTACCAGGGACATTATCGTTCCCGGAATTTACGCAGGCAATCCAGCGCGCCTTCTCCGTCGGCTCTAATCCTTCCCGCTGATACTGCCTTCTACTCGATGAGAGTCCCAATTGTTGACCTATACGCGCAGTACCTGACGATCAAACAAGAGATCGACCGCGCGATTGCCGAAGTCATCGCAGAGTCGGCTTACATTGGCGGGCGCCACGTGAACGCCTTTGAACAGACATGGGCGAGCACACTTGGCGTGAAGCGTTGTATCTCCTGTGCCAATGGGACAGACGCGATTTACATAGCTCTGCGCGGGCTTCGGATAAAGCACGGCGACGAGGTCATCACATCAGCACATTCCTCGATCTCAACATCGGAAACAATCACCCAGGCGGGCGGGCGAGTCGTGTTCTGCGACACAGATGCAGAAACGTTCACGATCGACCCCGACGATATCCAACGGAAGATCACCCCCGCCACCGTTGGCATTATTCCAGTCCATCTTTATGGGCAGGCAGCGAATATGGATGCCATCATGGCGATCGCAAGAAGGCACAATCTTTGGGTCATAGAAGATTGCGGCCAGGCACATCTTGCCAGATACAAGGGACGATACGTCGGAACCTTTGGAGATGCCGCGACGTTTTCGTTTTATCCAGATAAAAACTTCGGCGCCTATGGGGATGCCGGCTGCGTTGTGACGAACGATGATCGGCTTGCCGAATGGATAACAACATTCGCTCGGCACGGTGGAAAAGGCGATCACATCATGGAAGGGATCAACAGCCGTATGGACGGCCTGCAAGCAGCTATTCTAAACGCGAAATTGCCTCACTTACCTGCTTGGACAGAAGCACGCCGGTATATTGCCTCGCGTTACGATGAACATCTGCATGACATAGGTGATATAATCATACCAAAAGTCGCTCCTGACCGCGATCACGTTTATCATCTCTATGTTGTCCGCACAGAAAACCGGGATGCACTAAGAGACTATCTCACCCAGGCAGGGGTTTCTACTGATTTGAACTATCCTAAGGCATTGCCATTTTATTCTGCCTATGCCCATCTCGGCTACGTTCCAAGCGATTTTCCCCTCGCCTGTTTTAACCAATCCCGCACTTTATCATTACCGATCTATCCAGAGATGACGAAGGAAATGATTCTTCACACAGTAAAGTGTATCGGCAATTTCTTCCAAGAATCTCAAGAACCGGATAGCATCCACGTGAAAGTAATCCAATTTGCAGAGCGTTGCTGACAACTGTCAGTGTCCTCCCGGTTACGATCTGGGATCAAGTGGTCAAAAACTACAGCGGCCAGCACCTGACGATCAGAGGTAGTTTTTTCACGCTCTAAAGCACCTGTACCTTTGGAAACTCAAACATTCCCTTGTCTAATCCGATCGTGGTAATGCCTTACGGATTTAACAGGACATAATTATGGGCCTACACTTGTCCCCAGGTATTGCGTCTTGTCTCGCAGTCATCTTCATTGCATGGCTTTTCCGGCGAGACATTCGGGAGAAGCCTTCTATTACCGCCGCGCTCTGGCTGCCGTTGCTTTGGCTGGTGCTTGGTTGCTCAAGATCCGTCTCCGCATGGCTGAATATCTTCGGGTTGCCAGTGAGCGGTGCCACTTCAGTGGAAGAGGGAAGTCCGCTGGATGCGTGGTTTTATTTTGGACTGATCATTGCGGGTTTCTTTGTCCTCGCTAACAGACACGTTCGTCTTTCAGAAGTTGTTTCTAACAACGGTTGGCTCATCGTTTTCTTGGTCTACTGTTTCATTTCCATCGCCTGGTCCGATTTTCCGCTCGTAGCTTTCAAGCGGTGGCTCAAAATTCTTGGCCATCCGATCATGGCGCTAATCGTCCTTACGGAACCAGATGCCAAAGAAGCGCTGATCCGGTTGATGAAGCGATGCGGCTACATCGTCGTCCCTGTCTCCGTTCTGTTTATCAAGTATTATCCTGAATTGGGACGGGGTTTTAGCCCATGGGGCGGGGGAGTGAACACAGGTATCGCCACAGACAAAAACGCGCTGGGCGGCGATTGTCTGATCCTGGGTTACTTTTTCTTTTGGTATTGGCTGCAAACATGGCGAAGCCAGCGGAGCAGGTGGAGACGAAATGAGCTTTGGCTGATCGCCGGATTCGCGATCGCTATCTGGTGGCTTTTCACACAAGCGCACAGTGCCACATCGAGTATATCTCTGATCGTAGGGATACTGGTACTACTATTTGTCGCCATGCGTCGAATAAACAAGAATTTTATTGGGACCTACATGCTGGCAGCCCTCGTTCTCCTTGTCGCAGGAGAAATAATGTTTGGGCTTTCCGGGCATATGTCTGAAAATCTAGGCAAGGGCTCAGAGCTATCAGGAAGAACAGGGCTCTGGACAACCCTTCTGGGACTGCACACCAATCCGATTCTTGGGACGGGATTTGAAAGCTTCTGGTTAGGGAAAAGGCTAGAGCAGCTCGAAGGGATCTTCTATTTTGTTCCAAACGAGGCCCATAACGGCTATTTGGAAACTTATTTGACCTTGGGGATAATTGGTCTGTTCCTCATGATTGGACTGTTTATTGCGACGTTTCGCAAAATACGCCTCGAGCTTTTTAGGGACTTTGAATGGGGGCGATATCGATTGGGGTTCCTCGCGGCACTAGTACTGTATAACTGGACGGAAGCAGCCTTCAAAACGTTAAGTCCTCTCTGGTTTGTCTTCTACCTCATAGCAACTGACTACCCGGGAATCCTCCTTGGCGGCGCGCAAGCATCCGAGGAGGTTGCGAACACGGAAGAAAACGGAGAACTGGTGTATGTCGACGAATCCTAGACCGGGCCCAGACCTTCGCCGCCTCCCGACTCCGGACCCGCGCGTTGCGGCTCTCGTTTCAGTTGCTGCCACTCTGATCCTCACTGCTTCTGGCCTAGCGGCAGCAACAACCATTAACGCGAAGAGCCCATCACAGTCCGATGTTGCTGCCGCCATCGCCTCGGCTGCCGATGGCGACACCGTAACGATACCTGATGGAACGGCCAGTTGGACTCGTACACTACAAATCAAAAAAGGAATCACGATCCAGGGAGCCGGTGTCGGCGCGACGATCATCAAGGATAGCGTGCAATCCGGACAACTGATCCTATGGACGCTCCCTGCCGGCTATCCCTGCAGGCTGACCGGGATTGAACTTCAGGACGGAGGCAGAGTAAACACGATTGATGCGCCGGGTGGCATACTGCACGTTGATGGATCGAACACGAACGGCTCCACATTTCGTTTTGATCACTGCAAATGGAATAATCTGAACGGCTCGACGGTGTTCGATACCGTGATCGGCGTGATCGATCACAACACGTTCGTGCTCGATAGGTTTGGCTGTGCGATTTACCCCTATGGTTCACATTGGGATGGACAGAACTACGGCGATGGTTCGTGGGCTGCGCCCGCCAACTACGGTTCGCCCCAATTTTTGTTCATCGAGGACAACACCTTTACGCATGGCAAGCAAAACTTGCAGGGAATGATAGACGCATACGCGGGAGCGCGATTTGTCGTTCGGCACAACACGATTTTCAACAGCCTTATAACAAATCACGGCACTGAAAGCACAGGACGCACACGCGGCTGTAGAGCAATGGAAATTTACAATAACAACTACAGTGGGACCAACCTCAACTCACAAGTAGGCGCATCACGCTCAGGCGGAACATTATTTCACCACAATATAATTAGTGGATATTCAGGGAATTTATCCGCGTTCGATCTTCAAAATTATCGAAATATTTATCCGTTTCAGCCTTGGGGCGGCGCTGACGGAACAAATGCGTGGGACGTGAACGAGCCTACGGTCTTTTTCACAGGAACGGCAGCAGCTAACAGCTCCGGCACAAGCGTAACCGTCTCTGGAGCTAACTGGAGACCGAACCAATGGGGAGGATACACGCTACGCCGAACCAGTGATATTTGTCATTCCGACAGTCTTAATTTCGGCTGGATTCTGAGTAACACATCAAACACGATCAGTTACGCGAGTAACCCCGGTTATCCGAAGCCGCCATCGATGTCATTTTGCAGAGCGGATTCACTTGAAATCCGCAAAATAGACCACGCCCTGGATCAACCCGGTAGGGCGCGTGGATCTTTGATTAGCGGTGAATCTCCAATTCGACCTGCCGCATGGAACAATCAAGTGACCGAGCCGTGCTACTCGTGGGAGAACAGGAATGAGGTTAACGGACAAGTCAATTTTAACGCGGGCCCAGGCGTGAGAGCCAGTGTGCATTATTTTAACAATACTCCGATGCCGGGATACACGCCTTACACCTACCCGCATCCGCTGACTAAGTCCTCACCTCCATCGCATTCTACAGTAACTGCAGCGCCGGTCTCCCAAAGCTATCTTAACAAAAAAAACGAAAAAAAGGCCAAAAACTTAAATAGGCGGAAATGGGGCGGGGCCAAAGAAAGCTCGGCAAATAAAACGGCTGAACAGCCTACTCCCTACTAATTACGAGTATTCGCCTTCACGCGCCTAGCTAAACGCTAATGAATGCAACAGATTTAGTTCAATCCAGTAATCGCCTTCTGGTCACAGCGTCTTCTTGAATATGGTCTCACTAACCTTCGCTGCTTTGTGCGGCCTTCAGGCAAACTTGAAAATCTTAAAAAGATTCTGAGCGAGCGTTCGAACGCCAAAAGCGTCGAATTGGTTTCGGGTGACCTGCTTTCACGCGAAGACTGTCGAAAGGCCACGCAGGATGTTGCCGTAATCATCCACCTCGCCGCCGGAATGGAAAAGTCGTTCGCTGGGGCATTCATGAATTCTGCCTTGGCTACCCGCAATTTGTTGGATGCATTTGTCGAAGTTGGAAAACCAAAGCGGTTTGTGAATGTCAGTTCCTTTGCGGTTTATTCAAATTTGAGCTTAAAGCGCAACAGTCTGCTTGATGAAACCTGCCCGTTGGAAACGGCTTCCCAGGAGCGATTCGACGCTTATGGTTTTGGGAAACTTAAACAGGAAGAAATTATCCGGGAATATGCGAAACACTACCGGCTGCCGTGTGTGACGCTGAGGCCAGGTTACGTTTTCGGAGCTGGCAAACAGGAGTTAAACGGCCGGGTCGGGATCAAGATTTTTGGACCGTTTATTCAGGTAAACGTCACCCCCGGAATCGATGGTGAAGTCTTTAATATCGTTGATGATGACCTCCTCACTGCTCGCCAATTTCTGAAAAGCTACAAAGTAGCCAAGCGTTTTCGGTCGGTCAGCGTTCCCTACTGCGTTGCTTATAGCGCATGCTATGCCTGGGAAAAATATTCAAACTGGTCAAAGGGCCAGCTTCCTCCTGCTTTCAATCGTCGCCGCTGCGCGGCTAATTGGAAGAGCCAGCGCTATTCAAACGAGAAACTTAAAACAAGACTGGGTTGGAAGCCACGTGTGCCGATGGAGCAAGCAATGAAAACATTCCTTGCGCAGTTCGGAACAAATGGCCGGGGCTGATGAAGATGCTTCGTGTCGCAATAGTCGGTTGCGGGAAGATTGCCGACCAGCATGTACATGCGATCCGGCGAATTCCGGATTGCAGCATCGTTGCAGCTTGCGATCAGGAGCCGCTCATGGCGCAGCAGCTTGCCGAACGTTTCAAAATTCCGGGCGTTTTCTCTGACACCCAGGAGATGTTGAAGGCGGTTTCACCCGATGTCGTTCATATCACCACGCCGCCGCAGAGCCACTACACACTGGCCAGAGAATGCCTCGAAGCGGGAAGTCACGTCTATCTGGAGAAACCTTTTACGACCACCAGTGAAGAGGCGGAATCATTAATCGAGCTCGCTGAACATAAGAACATCAAGATCACCGCGGGCCATAATCTTCAGTTCACACTCGAGATGCTGGAAATGCGGCGCCTGATGAGAGAAGGTTTTGTGGGTGGCGAGCCAACGCATTTGGAGAGTTACTTTTCGTATGACTTAGGCGACCCGACGTACGCAAAAGGGCTTTTGCAAGACCAAAACCATTGGGTGCGACAGCTACCGGGTGGCTTGCTCCACAATATTATCAGCCATGGAGTAGCCAAGCTTGCCGAATTTCTTGATGACGATATAACGGACATCGTAGCGATTGCAGGCCAAAGTCCGCGAGTTAAAAGCTTGGATGACGCGCGGATCTTGGACGAACTAAGGGTGTTGTTTCGAGATAAAACAGGTAGGACTGGATCATTCTGTTTTTCGACACAAGTCAAAGGGCTCAACCAGTTCCGTCTCTACGGTCCGGAAGGTTCGATCGTCGTGGATCACATCAGCGGGACCGTTGTTCGAAACAAGTATCGACCGTGCAAGAGTTATTTAACGTATTTCTTACCGCCGCTTCGAGCTGCCCGCGAGCATCTTAGGAACGCGCGTAACAACGTCATCAATTTTGTTCGGCAGCGGCTTCACCAGGACTCCGGAATGAAGGAGTTCATTGATCGCTTTTACAACAGCGTGCGATCTGACAGTCCACCGCCTATCCCCTACCGCGAAATCATCCTCACCGCTCGTATCATGGATGAGATCTTCGTCCAAATCTATCGTGGGCAGAAGCCGGCAGAAAGACAAAACATGATAGAGATGAGGCGAAATGCCACTACCTTCGATACCCCGTTGTCAATCAACGGCCGTCACCAATGAAATACGTCCTGATCACTCCCGCCCACAATGAAGAGCGTTTCATCGCGAAGACGCTCGAGTCAATGGTAACGCAAACGTTGTTACCCGAACGCTGGATTATCGTCAACGATGGCTCGACCGATAAGACCGGGGACATCGCTAACGAGTATGCGCAGCGTTTTCCCTGGATCCAGGTCGTTCAGGGTTCACCGCGTTTGGATCGACATTTTGGAGCCAAGGTCAACGCCTTTAACACTGGCCTGGAGCGAATTGGATCAGTTGATTTTGATGTCATCGGGAATCTCGACGCAGATATTTCGTTCGATGCCGAATACCTGAGTTTTTTGATGCGGAAATTTTCCGAGGATCCCAAGCTTGGAGTAGCCGGGACGCCGTTCACCGAGGATGGTGGTTACGACACGGCCCGCGATAGTTTCGAAGGCGAGAACCACGTGGCCGGCGGGTGTCAGCTTTTTCGGCGCCGTTGCTTCGAGGAAGTAGGTGGTTACGTCCCTAACCCAGGGGGAGGAGTTGACTGGATTGCGGTCACTACGGCACGGATGAAAGGATGGAAAACGCGGTCTTTTCCCGAAAAGCGGTTCCATCATTACAGAACTCTGGGTACGGCGGGAAGAAGCAGAGCAGCAGCCAGCTTTTCCTATGGTCAAAAGGACTATTATTTAGGCGGCTCACCTTTGTGGCAGCTCTTCCGTGTAGTCTACCGTGCAACAAAGCAACCGCTCGACGGTGTCGCACTTTTCGCCGGCTACTGTTGGGCAGCCGCCCGGCGGATAAAACGGCCGGTCTCCCGTGAATTGATGCGGTTTCATCGCCGCGAACAGATGAAAAAGCTGCGCAACATTTTCTCTCGCTTGTTGAAGTTCAGAAAGATCAATAACTTTTATGCGGAGATGGGCCAACAGGAGGCGCCGTAAGGGATGAACAAGAGATCCACTTCGCAATCCGCGTTCTTTAATCCGCGCGTTTTACCTGGTCTGGCTATCTTCTTGACTGGAATTCTTCTGACGCTATTGGCGACAGCGAATCGACAGGATGTGGTTCTTCAGCGCGCGCGTCAAGTAACACCACACATGCATCACGCGATTCAAGTCCTATCGGCTGGCGACGTGCAGGAGCAATGGGTTGCCCGCTATGATGGACCGGGCAATGGCTCTGATGAGGCTGCGGCTATAGCCGTAGACACGTCAGGGAATGTCTATGTAACCGGAACAAGCTTAGGCTCGGACACTGGTTTCGATTACACTACAATCAAGTACGACTCAACGGGCCAAGAAGTTTGGGTAGCTCGTTACAATGGACCCGCTAACGACGATGATCGAGCATATGCTATTGCGCTTGACGCTTCAGGGAATGTTTATGTGACCGGCGAAAGCCTTGGCTTGGACACCGGTTATGATTATGCCACAGTCAAGTACAACTCCGCCGGGCAACAACAATGGGTGGCCCGCTATGACGGACCAAGCATGGAGCGGAGCTTTGATGGAGCGACAGCTATTGCTGTTGATAGCTCAGGCAACGCTTACGTAACGGGAGCCAGTGGCTCCGATTGGAATGGCCAAGAGTACGCCACGATCAAGTATGACTGTGCGGGACAACCACAGTGGGTTGCCCGCTACAACAGACCAGGCGAGGCTTCGGCTATAGTCACAGACACTTCAGGAAATGTTTATGTAACGGGAGGTACGACTGACAGCCCCTCATCTGCAAATGAGGATTACACCACCATTAAATATGACTCAACGGGCCAACAACAATGGGCGGTAAACTACGATGGGCCGGCGAATGGATACGATTTTCCCACCGCGATTGCGACCGACAGTTCGGGACGTCTCTATGTTTCAGGATTTAGCCTCGGCTTGGCTGGGGACTTTGATTACGCTACAATCAAGTACAACTCAGCAGGAGAACAACAGTGGATTGCCCGCTACGACGGTCCCGGAAATAGCGACGACTTGAGTCACGCCATTTCCGTCGACGCCTCAAACAATGTCTATGTAACAGGTGGCAGTTTCGGCCCGGACAATTTCGATTACGCCACGATCAAGTACAATCCACACGGCGAAGAAGTATGGGTTGCGCGATACGAGGGACCATGGGATGACTTTGCGCAAGCCATTTCGGCTGACAGATCCGGCAACGTTTATGTAACGGGATACAGCATCGATACCAACGTGGGGGATTCCCATTACACTACGATCAGTTATGACCCGGACGGCCTGGAACAATGGGCTGCGACCTACGATGGACCAGGAAACAGTACCGGCACCGCCGAGGCCATTGCCGTTGATGACTCAGGCAATGTCTATGTCACAGGAAGCAGCACCGGCTTGGGTACTAATTACGATTACGCCACAATCAAGTATGCAGAGAGCACAGTCAATCCGACACCGACACCTACACCTGCACGTGCGGCTTCACCAAGACAGCGTCCCACTCCATGGCCACGTCGAACGCCGCCACCCAGTCCGTAGCTGCCAGTTCCAGAGAAGAAAGAACGGAAAATGAACCAGAAATCCGAATCCAAAACGTCTCGGGATATACAGCTTGGCGACGCGGTTTCTCGCGTGCTTGCCAACTTCACCGATTGGCTGGAGAACTACGGCGAAACATCGTGGGATTACCAAAGCTTTTTTGCTGGACCGATCGGCGGACGAGCAAAGGCGCTCTATTATAGCCATGGACTCGTCGGGACGGCAGCCGTCGCTCCCATGATTTTCTGCGAAGCATTTCTGCCGTCGGGACGCCGGTTATTTCATCATCCTATTCGATTTCCAATCGCCGACGCACATTTCGCGATGGGCTTTGCCTTTCTTTATGAGGCAACCGGAGATTCCTCACAGCTGGAAAACGCGGTTTACTTTTTAACGGAGCTCAAAAAATCGCGCTGCCCTGCGTTTAAGGAATATTGCTGGGGCTATCCCTTTAATTGGGTCACTCGGAACGGCACGATCAAAGAACAAACACCACTCATTACGACGACTCCCTACTGTTATGAAGCCTTTCTCCAGGTTTTCCTACTGACCGGACGGGACGAATGGAAAGTAATCGCCGAATCGATTGCGCGACATGCCGCTACTGATATTAAGGATTTCAGAACGTCGGAACGTGCCAGCAGTTCTTCCTACACGCCTTTTGACGTCGGCGGGGTAATCAATGCTGCAGCGTATCGCGCCTTCCTCCTCGCCAGTGCGTCTAAGATTTTTTGCAATGAAGAGTACTGGAGGGTTGCAGAGCGAAATGTGAATTTCGTTTTAGAGAATCAGAACTCGGACGGTTCGTGGTTCTACGCCATGGATGGAGTACGAGATTTTGTCGACCACTATCACACTTGTTTCGTAATGAAGGCCATCGCGAAGATTTACCAGTTAACCGGATACGAGCCGTGTGAAGCTGCGCTTTCGAAAGGAATAAAGTATTACCTTGAGAATCTGTTCGACGTAGATGGCCTGCCAAAACCCTTTTCCAAAGCTCCCCGCCTGACCGTTTACAAACGCGAGCTTTACGACTGCGCCGAGTGTATCAACCTGTGCCTGCTGCTGCGCCATCGCTTTCCAGAACTGAACAGAACCCTGCAAACGGTCATTACGCACATTTTGAAAAAGTGGGTGAAGCGCGATGGGTCGTTTCGGTCCCGGAAATTACATGCGGGCTGGGATAACGTTCCAATGCATCGCTGGGGACAATCCCAAATGTTTCGAAGCCTCGCATTTTATTTGTCCGAAGCACGTCGAGTGACAGATGATAAGCGTCACGCCGATAATGCTATGGATCAGCAATTCTTATCCCTCTCTTCCCAACCTGTATAACACAATGTGCGGCATCGCAGGCCAGTTCAACTTCCAGCATCACGAACCGGTGGAGCGTGAGACCATCGTGCG
>QHOR01000149.1:0-11198 GCA_003219395.1 Verrucomicrobiota bacterium
AAAACATCGAGCGTCTGCTCGAAGAGCTTTCAAAGAGCGGCGCTTTGCAAGCCGCTGTCTGGAAAGTCATTCATGTCGCGGGAACAAATGGCAAAGGTTCCGTTTGCGCCATGATGGATTCGATTTGTCGCGCGCAAGGATATCGGACCGGTCTTTTTACGTCGCCTCATCTTGTCACGTTTCGAGAACGCATTCGCATGAACGGCGACATGATTTCTGAAGAAGCGGTCGCTGATGGCCTAACGAGTATCCGGGATCTTGTGGCAAACTGGGATCCGCATCCGACGTTTTTTGAGGTGGTGACCGCGCTCGCTCTCAAACATTTCTCGGACAGGAAGGTGGAGGTCGTTATCCTGGAGACCGGGCTGGGCGGCCGGCTCGATGCGACGAATGCAATTCAATCAGATGTCTCGGTGATTACCCCAATTCATTTCGATCACGAAAAATGGCTGGGCAAAACAATTTCCGAAATCGCGGCTGAAAAAGCTGGTATTATCAAGCCAGGCAGCACGCGCGGCTAAGTGCGGAGTGTCACTAGAGTTCGTGGCTCAGCCTTATGATGACTCTCCGATCGCACTCGCCGGGCCGCATCAAAAACAAAATGCGGCTCTCGCGATCGCCGCGGTTCGCGCCGCGAAGATCGAGATCAAGAGTTCAGCTATTGCAGAGGGACTCGTTCGTATTGAATGGCCGGCGCGTTTCCAAAGGTGGAATGAGCGCACAATCATTGACGGCGCGCATAACCCCGCAGCCGCGCGCACGCTCTCCGAAACGTGGCGCGAAATCTTCGGCCATCGCCGGGCTACGCTGGTTCTTGCCATCCTTTCTGACAAAAACCTGCGCGAAATCTGTGAAGCGCTCGCACCAATTAGCGAGTTGATTCTTCTGCCGAAAATTCGCAGCGAACGCGCGAGTGCACCAGAAGAGTTAGCAAGAGTCTTGGCCAGCATGACTCCAGCGCTTCCCTACTCCATCACTCCATCGATCGACGACGCATTAGCGCTGGCACGTGCGAAACCGAATCCAATTTTAATTACTGGCTCACTGCATTTCGCCGGCGAAGTCCTCGCGCATTTACGCGGCGAACCCGCTGCCTTTGAAGAATGCGCACAGTGAGAGGCTGCAATAACAATTGGCAGCGCGAGCGTAGGGCTGTGGATCGCCGGTGCCGCGCTACAATTCAGTCGTCTCGATTCGTGGAAACAATGGCACGGGTTTTCCAAGATGATGCTTATCTGGCAATCCGCCCCAATCTGCATCCGCCAACCGAAATTCGTCGCGAATGTTGAGCTGGTAACAAATCTGACGCGCAGCGGATGGTAAAATCACTGAAGTTAAAACAGCAATGACCCGCAGCGCCTCGGCAAGAGCGAACAACATGTGATCCAGGGCATCGGAGCGCTCGGGATCTTTCGCGAGTTTCCAGGGCGCGCTCATTTCTATGTACGTGTTGCAGGTGGTAGTGAATTCCATCAAACGGCTGATCGCGGCATGCACTTCAAATCGCCCAAACACACCGTTATATTCACGCACCAAATCGGCAGCTTGCCGAGCCAACGGCGAATCGCCTCCAGCTTTTGTCACTACGCCGTCGCGATACCGATGTGCCATGTTCAAGGTTCGATTGAGCAAATTGCCTAACGAGTTGGCCAGGTCGGCATTGTACCGTTCGATGAGGCGCTCTTCGGAAAAGTCCGCGTCCTGACCAGTGGCGATGTCGCTCATTAAATAATACCGTAGCGCTTCGGATCCGTATTTTTCGATCAGCACAGAGGGATCAACAATGTTGCCCGCGCTTTTACTCATTTTCGCGCCACTCAGATTCCACCAGCCGTGGACGAGTAATTGCGGCATTTGATCATCAGGAAATCCGATGGCGTGCAGCATGATGAGCCAATAGATCCCGTGCGCCGGCACCAGGATGTCTTTCCCGATGATTTGTAACGCAGGCCATTTATCTCGGAAAACTGAGGGTTGAGAGTTGAGAGTTGAGTGAGCCGCATCGTAGCCTGCGAAGCTGATGTAGTTCGTCAGCGCATCGAACCAGACGTAAGTGACAAACTCTTCATCGAATGGCAGCTCAATTCCCCAGTCGAGCCGTGATTTCGGACGCGAAATGCAAAGGTCACCGCTCAGTTTTTCCACAGCATTTCGTAATTCCGTCTGGCGAAAGTCGGGGATAACGGCATCTTTTCGCTTATCGAGGTACGACAAAAGCCAGTCCTTGTGTTGTGACAGCCGAAAGTAATAATTTTCTTCCTCGCGAAATTCGACCTGCCCCCACTCAGCGCCAAATTGACCGTCAGGATTGCGTTCTTTGTCTGTAAGAAATTGTTCCTGGCGAATCGAATAGTAGCCGGCTTGTTTATCGTTGTAGATTTGGCCGGCATCGAACAGGCGCTGCAGGATTCCTTGGACGACTTGTTTATGACGGTCGCTCGTTGTCTCCGCCCATTCGTCGTATTGGACGTCGAGTTTTTTCCAAAGATGGGCAAACTTCTGCGTGATAGCTTTCACGAATTCAGATGGAGGAACTCCGGTTTTCGCGGCTGACTGCTGAACCTTCTGGCCGTGCTGATCTACGCCGGTTAAGAAAAAGACATTATCGTCCTTGAGCCGGTGATAACGAGCGATCACGTCGGCGAGGACTTTCTCGTAAGCATGTCCGATGTGCGGCGCCGAGTTGGTGTAATCGATCGCAGTGGTGATGAAAAAGGTCTTGGGCATTCCGACAACCAGCCTTCGCTAAAGCTATCGGCTTGGCAAGCAAACTGCCGGACAAACGATTGTGCGGCAAGCGCGCCGCCTGCAAGGTCGCTCGAGTATTGTCATGTTTTCCACTGGCGTTCGCGGCGCGCCCGAGCGACGGTTGATCGTGAAAAATCATTTCAAGATTTTGTTTTCGATTATGGCGGCTGCGATTTGCACGGTGGGATTCGCCGCGGACAAGCCGAGTTGTCAAAAGACGGGTAAGAATTGTCCGATGAACGATGGCAAAACGTGTAATTGCGGAAAGAGTTGCAGTTGCTAGTAACCCCCGCCACTCGCAGCGTTGAGACTGTTGGTAAGCGAACTATCGCGCGACTCAGCTATAATTTGATCGATCGCAAACGAAGCGCATTCACGATGACCGAAACCGAGCTAAAGCTCATCGCCGCGCCGGCAATCATCGGATTCAGAAGCAATCCAAAGAATGGGTAGAGCGCACCAGCCGCGATGGGGATGCCGAGAGAGTTGTAGACAAACGCGAAGAAAAGGTTCTGCCGAATATTGCGCATGGTTGCTCGGCTGAGATGAATCGCTTTGTCGATTCCCCGCAGATCGCCTTTCACCAGCGTAATGCCGGCGCTTTCCATCGCTACGTCGGTGCCCGTACCCATGGCGATGCCGACATCGGCAGCGGCTAGCGCAGGCGCATCGTTGATGCCGTCGCCAGCCATGGCGACAACGTGATGTTGTTCGCGCAGCGTGCGCACGCGCTCAGTTTTGTTCTGCGGTTCGACCCCGGCTTCGACGTCGTCAATCCCAAGTTTTTGCGCAACTGCTCGAGCAGTACGCTCGTTATCGCCGGTGAGCATGATGATCTCAATAGCAATCTTGTGCAGATCCCCGATCGCCCTCAGTGTTGATTCTTTTATGGGATCGGACACCACCAGAACACCGGCGGCGCGTTTTTCGACGGCAACGAAAATTGCCGTTTGACCCTGTGCCTGAAGATCGGCCGCTTTCGATTCGAGTTTCTCGAGATTAGTGACGTTTTGGGATTTGAGAAATTCCAGTTTACCAACGAAAACATTTTTCCCATCGACCCGCGCGCTGACGCCGCCGCCGGTACGCGATTGAAAATCTGTGATCTTGGCCAGTGCTACATGTCGCTGTTGCGCACCTAGAACGATTGCGGCACCAAGCGGATGTTCGCTTTGCTGCTCGACCGCCGCAGCCATGGCGAGCAATTGTTTTTCATCTAGGGAATCGAAAGCAATAATCGTGGTCAGCCGCTGTTTGCCTTCGGTTAACGTGCCGGTTTTGTCCACCACAAGGGTGTCCACTTTTTCGATTACCTCCATGGCTTCGGCATTCTTAATCAGAATGCCTTCTTGCGCACCGCGACCGACACCGACCATGATTGACATCGGCGTGGCAAGTCCGAGAGCGCATGGGCAAGCGATAATCAAGACGGCGACGGCATTAACAATTGCATGAGCAAGGCGTGGCTCCGGCCCGAACAGACTCCAGGCAACGAAGGTCAACGCCGCGATTGCGATCACCGCCGGCACGAACCAGGCGGCGACTTTGTCGGCCAAACTCTGAATGGGCGCACGACTGCGTTGTGCTTGCGCCACCATTTCAATGATGCGCGATAGGACCGTATCCGCCCCTACTTTCTCCGCAGTCATCAAGAAGCTCCCGGTTTGATTGATCGTGCCTCCAGTTACACCATCGCCGGATCTTTTTTCCACCGGCATCGGTTCGCCCGTAATCATCGATTCATCGACGCTGGTTTTTCCATCGGTGATTTTTCCGTCGACTGGAATTTTCTCGCCGGGTCGAACGCGCAGTGTGTCGCCAGCATCCACTTGCTCCAGCCCAACATCGCGTTCTCCTTGTTCGCGCACGACGCGAGCTGTTGTTGGCACTAAACCGAGAAGTGCACGAATCGCACTGCCAGTTCGGCTTCGCGCGCGCAATTCAACGACTTGTCCGAGCAGCACAAGGACCGTGATGATTGCCGCCGCTTCAAAATAAATGCCAATCTTGCCGTGTTCCTGAAAAGAGACCGGGAAGATGCGCGGCGTGAGCATTACCACTGTGCTGTAGACATAGGCAACGCCAACCCCCATTGCGATCAGAGTGAACATATTGAGTGAGCGATTTGCGAGCGATAGCCAGCCGCGCTTGAAGAACGGCCATCCACACCAGAGCACAACCGGTGTGCTCAAAATGAATTGTGCCCAGCGCGAGAGATCGCCCTGCACCCAATCCGGCGCACCCGGCACGATATGCCACATTGCTATGATGAATACAGGCAGGCTCAGCGCAGAGCCGACCAAAAGACGGCGCCTCATATCGCGCAGCTCGGGGTTGTCTTCTTCGCTGCCGGCCATGGCCGTTTTCGGTTCCAACGTCATGCCGCAGATGGGACAATTTCCGGGATGATCCTGCACGATCTGAGGGTGCATCGGGCAGGTGTTCCAGTGCCATACCGCATTTCGAGCAACTGCCGGGCATGTCGGTCTCAACGTCCTGGCACATCGGGCAAAAGTATTTCTTGGCCGGCTTAGGCATGCCGGCGCCTGCACCTTCAGAACGCTGCGCATGGCTGCAGCCCGACTCGTGTGCCAAACCAGTCTGTCTTTTCGACCGGCGGTCGGTTGTTGTATTTTTCATCAGTTACTTGAGGAAACGCGAGAGCGCAGTCTGGAGTTCGTTCAGTAGTTGCTTCGGTTTCATCGGTTTCGCTTTTGGATGTTCAGAGTCCGTGCCGTGACCAACCACGCAGGTTTCGAGATGATTGCTTAAGAGTTCAATGCCCAGCGCATCGAGCGCGGAGCGTGCAGCAGAAATTTGATTGAGTATATCCACGCAATAGCGGTCCTGTTCGATCATTCGTGTGATGCCGGCGATTTGCCCGGTGATGCGGTTCATCCGCTTCGCCATCGTATCTTTTTGCTTAGTCTGCATGCGAACTCGTATACCCCGGTGGGGTATATGTCAATTTCGCACGAGCAATTGGGGAAGCCGCTGTTATTCAGTTGCTGCCACGTCCAGCGCCCCGGTTAACACCCAAAAAGCCGCTCGGCAAATTCACAGCGCCGCTGCTGGAGTTTCGATCAAAGTCCTTACACTAGCTGGATTTCGCTATGCTCATCAGTTCCTGGCGCTCTTGCGCCTGGGAGCTCACAGGTTTCGGCGACATGACTCCCGCGAGTGGCGATCTGCTCGATCACCTCTTCGCGTGACCATAGTCTGTAGCTCGATCAGTGAACCGCGCGTATTCGGCCAGCCATCCTGCGGCTTCGTTGGCAGGCGAGTTCAATGCCAACGCCGCGTTACGCCGCTTTCGTGGTCTCCATCTCTTCGGTGTACTTCCCGAATCGCGCTTTGCTGTTGCACCAGGCGCGGTGATGAAATGCCTGCTGCGCCGCAGCCACGTTCGCCTGATCGCCCTTCCACGCTTTAAGTACGGGAGCTTGTAACGCTCGGCCATAGGAAAAGCTCAATTGCCAGGGCAGATCAGGAAGCCGGTTCATTGCGTTGAGATGCTCGGTGGCTTGCTGATCAGTCTGTCCGCCGGAGAGAAACACAAGGCCGGGAACGGCGGCGGGAACGACGCGCTTCATGCAACGCACTGTCGCTTCCGCTACTTCCTGCACCGACGCTTGCTGCGGGCAATCTTTTCCTGAGAGAACCATGTTCGGTTTCAGCAGCATTCCTTCGAGCACAATTCGGTGCTCGTACAGAGAGTGAAAGACGCTTTGCAATGTATGCTGCGTCACTTCAAAATATCGTTGAATCGTGTGTGTGCCGTCCATGAGCACTTCCGGTTCGACGATCGGGACCAGGTCCTCTTCCTGGCACAGCGCCGCGTAACGCGCCAAAGCTTCTGCGTTCGCATCGATGCAGGTCTGCGTAGGAATGTTATCGGCGATCGCGATGACCGCGCGCCATTTTGCGAAGCGCGCTCCCAACTGCCGGTATTCCGCCAGCCGCTCGCGCAACCCGTCGAGACCCTCAGTGATTTTTTCGCCCGGAAAATTCGCCATCGCCTTGGCGCCTTTGTCCACTTTGATTCCAGGGATAATCCCCTGCTCTTCCAGCGCTTTGACGAAGTTGCGCCCGTCACGAGTCTTCTGCCGGATCGTCTCGTCGAAGAGAATTACACCGCTGATGAATTCGCCTGCGTCCTTTGTAGTAAACAAGATTTCGCGATATGCCCTGCGGTTTTCTTCCGTAGAAGGAACGTTGATGCTCTTTAGGCGCTTCTCGATTGTTCCCGAGCTTTCATCCGCTGCCAGGATTCCCTTCCCCGGTGCAACGAGCTTTCTTGCTATAGATTCTAAGTTATCAGTTTTCATGGTTTACTCCTTTTGACTCGTTTTTTCGCTGCTCGCCATAGCTACAACTAACACGTTCTTGTGCCCGATTCATTGATGGATCGCAACTTCAATTTCATTGCGAGCTGAGCTTCCACGCCCTGAACGCTTTCCTCGACGCGCGGTTTAACTTGTGTTATACGCAAATCAGTGTTGAGCAGGATCATAATCTCGATGGTGACGGCCGCGGCGCTTTTCACGGCTCCGGCGGGTTTCGCCGCGCGATCGTGCATCCTCTCCACCGCGCCAAGTCAAAAAGCTTGTCAGTCAGCTTGCTGCGCTAACAAAACATGTTGCGCGACATCGCCAAAGAATACAGCTCCGCAGTCGCAGCCGCTAGCAAAAGCTGATTCCAGTCAACAGCCGAGTTCAACCTTTTTTGCCGTCGCTTTGCCTTTCTCCAATTATGAAACCGGAGCTGAGCAGTTTCGGTTTGAGGCTACGGCGCCATCGGCGAACTCACCGCCGCGGCTGGCGCTGCTTTGCACGTTTCTGATTTGATCCAAGAACGCTGACGCTCGGGGTGTGCCCATTCGCTGGCACATCTGTCCTTCAACCGTTCTTTCGGATCAATGAAAACAACTTACTGTTTATTACTTAATCTAACTTTAGCTTTATCTCTGCAGACGGCGGACGCGGGCGAGAACGATGCTCGCTCTGTTCGAATCAATGGCCTCTCCCTCAGCGAGGTGACGGCGGCCGTGCTGGCAAATAACCCAGCGATTAAAGAAGCACTGCGCAAATGGAATGCGGCGAAAGCCCGCATTCCACAAGCGGCAGCGTGGGACGATCCGCGACTGGGCGGCGATTCGCGGGTGCGTCGCTTTGTGGATATTCCGCCGAACGCGTTCACGGACCAGTCAGTAAGCATCGAACAGGTCGTTCCGATTACTGGCAAAAATCTTTTGCGCGCGAGAGCCGCAGTGGCCGAGGCGATTTCGGCCTATGAAGACGTTCGCCGTCAGCAGCTCGACATGATCGCGGCCGCCCGAGTGTCATTTTTCCGGCTGGCGAACGCTTACGACCAGCTCGAGATCAACCGTAAAAATATCGATTCGCTGAAGCAGATTGCTGACATTAGCCGCGCGAAGTACGAAGCCGGCACGCAGAGCGCGGCAGATGTGCTCGTTGCGGAAACCGACGCAAGCAAGCTGGAGGAAGCGCGGCGCGATCTTGAGCGCCAGCTTTCCGATGAGCAGGCACAGCTTAACACGCTGATGAACCGTGACGCTTTCGCGCTGCTGGGCCAGCCGGCGACGGCAAGCGTTCAAATGCCGCAACTCTCGCCAACTTCGCTTCGACCATTGGTCGTCACGCAGAGGCCGGAAATCAAGATGGCGGAAGCAAAGATCGATATGGAAAAATGGAAATTTCAGCTCGCGCGTCGCGAGTGGATTCCCGATCCGGCGTTGATGGTTAAAGCGCAGCGTTACAACGACGCCGGGCAAGCCGTCAGCGAAGTGGATGCCGGCGTCTCCTTTCCACTGCCTTGGGTTAATTTCAGAAAATACTCAGCCGGGGTTCGCGAGGCCGGCGAAAATCTGGGCGCAGCCGAGCAAGGCTTGGATCGCACGCAGAAAGAAGCGCTGCGATTGTTGCGCGATCAGCTTCAGAAAATCGAGACGTTTCATCATCACGTCGAATTGTTCCGCGACAAGCTTGTGCCGCAGGCACAACAGGCCTTTGAAGCGAACCGCCTGGCCTACGAATCGGGCAAAGCGTCCTTTCTCGACTGGATCACGGCTCAGCGAGTTCTGCGCGACGTCGAAGCGACGGCTCGGATGCACCTGACCGATTACCAGGTCGCCGTCGCGGAACTGGAAGCAATCATCGGCGCGCAGCTTTATCCGCTGCCCATCGATCGATCCGAACCGAACGCCAAACGAAAATGAAAGCGCGGAATTTTTTTAACAACATCATTTCTCTGGTCGCGCTGCTGAGTCTTCTCGGTATCGCGTCGTGCTCGAAAGGGCCGACGACGAAGGACAGCAACATCGATTATTGGACCTGCACCATGCACCCGTCGGTGCATTCAAAGGATGCCGGAAAATGTCCCATCTGCTCGATGGACCTTGTGCCGGTGATGAAGGAGAGCGTAACCCCGGCAAGTTCTAGCAAAAGTGCGCCTCACCACGATCACGCGGCAATGCTGGCGGGAAGACCGTCCGACAGCAGCACGACTTCATCGCCGTCACACGAATTCGTTGTTCCAGTTGAGCGCCAACAGCAGATCGGGGTGACCTACGGGAAAGTTGAACGTAAACCGCTTACGCACACGATTCGTTCGGTCGGCATGATTGTGCCGGACAGAAGTCGCAACTGGCAGTTCGTCTCCCGCGTCGATGGTTACGTACAAAAGCTGAACGTCACTTCGCCGGGCCAGGTTGTGGATAAAGACGCGCCGCTCTTGTCGATCTACAGCCCGGATTTGCTCACTAGCGAGCGCGAGTTCATTGAGCTTCTGCGCATGCGCGACCAAGCCAAATCTAAAGACGCGCGCGAAACGCCTCAGCGCTTGATCGAATCGGCGAAGCGCCGACTCCAACTTTGGAATGTAACCGAGCAGCAGATCGCCGAGCTCGAAAAAACGCGCAAAGCGTCCGACACGCTCACGCTGCTCTCGCCGTTTCGCGGCGTGGTGCAATCGGTTCCCGTTGAACAGGGCAAGAATGTCAAAGTGGGCGACCTGCTTGTAGAGGTCGCCGATCTCAGCCTTGTCTGGATGTGGGCGGAATTTTACGAAAACGAATTGTCGATGCTTCAACTCGGGCAAAAGCTCGCCATCACCGCGAAGTCATATTCTGGCCAAAACTTCGACGGCACGATCGCCCTGATCGATCCATTCATTAACGAAACAAAACGCACCGCCAAAGTGCGCATCGACATTCCGAACGCGGATTTCAAGCTGCGGCCCGGCATGTACGTGAATGCCGAACTGGGGATGGACATGGGCGAAGCGCTCACTGTCCCAGTTAGCGCGGTCATGCCGACCGGCGAGCGTAACGTCGTGTTTGTTGATAAAGGTGAGGGAAAATTGGAGCCGCGCATTGTTCAGTTAGGCGCGAAATATAGCGACATCTACGAGGTGCAAACAGGCTTGCGGGAAGGCGAGCGCGTTGTGACGAGCGCGAACTTTTTGATCGATGCCGAATCGAAAGTGCAAGGCGCACTCAAGGATTTTGAGGCGACTCCAGCGCCTGGAACAAACCCATGACCGCAGGGGACCCGATTTCGACGGAAGAGACCGGCACGATCCTGAAGCGCGAGGCGTTGATCGAGCGCATCATCGAAGCAAGCGCGAGAAACAAATTTCTCGTTTTCATCTTCACGATCTTCGCTGTTGCCGGCGGCATTTATGGATTGGCGCACACACCGCTCGACGCCATTCCCGACCTGAGCGATGTGCAGGTCATCGTCTATACCGAATGGGAAGGCCGCTCGCCCGACCTGATTGAAGACCAGATCACATATCCAATTTCCACCGTGTTCATCGCGGCGCCAAAAGTGAGGTTCGTCCGCGGCGAATCGATGTTCGGCAAATCGTTCGTTTACGTCATTTTCCAGGATGGCACGGATATTTATTGGGCGCGTTCGCGCGTGATTGAATACCTCAATTCGGTGCGCGGCTCACTGCCCGAAGGGGTGAATCCGGTGATTGGCCCCGATGCAACCGGTGTAGGCTGGGTTTACCAATACGCGCTCGTTGATGATAGCGGCAAGCACAACCTAGGCGAGCTGCGTTCAATTCAGGATTGGAACCTCCGTTACGCGCTCGCGTCCGTGAAAGGCGTCTCGGAAGTGGCGCCGATCGGCGGTTTCGTAAAGCAATACCAGGTCGATCTCGATCCGAACGCGCTCGTCGCTTACAACATTCCGCTCAGTGAAGTCGTCAACGCGATCAAGATGAGCAACGCCGACGTCGGCGGGCGCGTGTTCGAAGTCGCAACCACCGAATATTACATCCGCGGCCGCGGTTACATCAAAAAGATCGAAGACATCGAGAACATCGTTCTCAAGATCGACAACGGAACACCGATTTACTTAAAAAACATCGCGAACGTGCACCTTGGCGGTGACATCCGGCGCGGCGTCGCCGAGCTCGAT
>QHOR01000149.1:11312-11713 GCA_003219395.1 Verrucomicrobiota bacterium
CGGTTTACGATCGCAGCGATCTGATCAAACGGGCCATCGCCACGCTGCGCGAGAAGTTAATCGAAGAAAGCATCATCGTCGCGCTGGTTTGCATCGTTTTTCTCTGGCACGTCCGCTCGGCATTGGTCGCGATTATCACGCTGCCGATCGCGATCATTCTGTCGTTCATCCCGATGTGGTGGATGAATGTGACCTCAAACATCATGTCGCTTGGCGGCATCGCCATCGCTATTGGGGCAATGGTCGATTCGGCGATCATCATGATCGAGAACGCCCACAAGGCGCTGGAAAACTTTCGGGAGGAACATGGTCGCGAACCGAACAGCCGCGAGCGTATCACCGTGATCATCGCTGGTGCGAAATCCGTCGGCCGCTCGCTCTTCTTCGCGTTGCTCGTCATC
>QHOR01000150.1:0-3748 GCA_003219395.1 Verrucomicrobiota bacterium
GTTGCTTCGGGAGCGAGTCGATGACTGGGATGCTTTCGCGCGCGATGTGAAGATCGATCCCAAAGCTCGAGCTGAAGAGCTGTCATTACGTCAGTGGGTCGATTTGGTGAATTTCATCGCGCCGCCACCGTGCCCCGATACTGGCCTGACCAAAAGCGAGCGCTTCCCCGTCGTGGACAAAAGTGACAGAATTTTGCGCGACGCCCCCCGTTCCCAGGTGCATGGGAATAACTTGCTGCATCGGGCCGTTCACATCTTCATTTTCAACCCAGATGGCGAGCTTTACCTGCAGCAACGCTCCCGCTGGAAAGACCGGCATCCGCTGAAATGGGACTCGAGTGCCGCTGGTCACGTAACAGCCGCCGAAAGCTATGATGAAACAGCTCAACGCGAGTTGAACGAAGAACTAGGAATAAGCGTTTCGCTTAGCAAAATTGCGAAGCTTTCTGCCTCCGAATGTACCGACTACGAGTTTGTCTGGCTTTATCGAGGGGAAGTGACCGGCCATCTGTCACCGAACCGATCCGAGATTGAAACTGGCGCATTCTTTCCTGAGAACATGATCGATGGTTGGGTGTCGGCGCGACCGGAGGACTTCGCGCCGGGCTTTATCAAGTGCTGGAAAGTCTATCGTCAGAAAAGCCGTAGCGGTCCTACTTAAATCCGACAAATTTTCTCCTAGGCAAACGCCGCAGAGCCGTTTGCTTGAATTTCCGCGCGGCGCGCTTCGCCTTCAGTTTGCCGCCATAGACACTGTCGCTAAACATCTTCGTTACGATTTTATCTCCGCGAAGGAAGTGGACCTGAAAACCATGCGTCTGTTTCTTCGCGCGCGCTTTTGTGTCGATGCGACGAATGTTTGCCTCCGAATCAGGATTGGGACGTCGTCTTCGCATGGAGCGAAACTAACTGAACAATCTCCGCAATCAACGAGCCAAACTTGCCGGGGCGCTGCGGCGGAACGCGTCCGGAACAGGCAGGTTCCAGGAACGCCATTTCTTATCGTACTCGTTAGCTGGCAGCAATGCATAGCAAGGATGCCGTTTCGCGCGAAGCCAGGTGATTAGGTTTACAAGGTTTTCCTGCGCCATAGTCGTGCAGCCGGTGGTGGGCCTATTCACACCACGGCGGATATGAAAAAAAATCGCGCTGCCTGAGCCCGGGACTGGTGGATCGGAGTTGTGGCGGATTTCGATAAGCCAGTGATAGGCAAAATCACCCGAACGCATCTTTTCGTGCGTGTAATTATCCGGTGGATTCTTTGGATCAATGACGATGTGCCGATTATAGTTAGGCGACCGCGGATCATCGCTCCAAACGTCTGCCTCAGTTACCTGGTGATAAGGATAATCGCCGCCGGGGGGCAGATGTGCCTCGTAACCGAAAATCTGACCAATCTCGAAAACGCCTGCAGGCGCGCGACCGTCCCGTTCTTTTTTCCGAAGACCGGGCTCGTTTTGTCCGGCAAGCCCTGTGCCCCACGCAAGACCATTTTTGCCAAATAACACCGGAAACGGCCCCGCCCCAGCCGACCAATCTCCGCCATGCGCTCGTTCAAATAGGCGCAGCTCGCCGCGCATGGAATTCCATGTAGGAGCGATGCCGACAATGAGCTGCGTACAATCGTCAGGAACACCATCGGCATGCAAATGGACGCAAGGCAAACTCAGCAGGAAGACAGCAAGGCAGCGCCACATTGGCATAAGAAAGGAATGCATTTTTATAGTTTCGCCACCTGTTTGCACATCTGCGACACCTACGTGCCACGATTCGTTCATAGCGGCGCAATCCAATTGAGCCGAACCCCATCGCTTATGAAAACATTCCTACTGTTCGGACTAACCGTCGCTGGTCTGGTCGCAACGGTTACTTCCATTTCAGCCCAAACTCAGAGCACAACTGTCCAAGTCAGCAAGCTCGTGGGCACAAAAGTGAAATCGTCACAAGGCGAGGAAATTGGCGTGGTGAAGGACGTGATGATCGACCGCAGCACGGGATGTATGGCTTACACCGTTCTTGCCACAGGCGAAGGTGGAGCACGTGCCCGCGGCGGCAAATTCGTCGCAGTCCCTTGGGCAGTTTTTTCTCCCACAAGCGACGTAAGCGCTCTAACGGTGACTGTGGACCGCGAGCGAATTTATAGCGCGCCGGTTTTCGACTATGCGCGCATCGATGAATATTCGAGACCCGATTATATTACCAATGTTTACAGCTATTATGGAGTTAGCCCGGGAGCGGAAGTTGGCGCGGGGGTTTCTCGAACGAGCACAACGGGCGTGACCTCTGGAGCAACTACCGGTGCCGGCGAGGCCCGCTCTCCGGTCCAAGGCACCTCACCTACTGGAATGAGTTCCTCGGCAGGTACTGGGACCCCGCCGGAGAGAGAGTCACCTGCTGGAAGAGCATCGCCCAGTCCTCGTGGGACAGCAGGAAGACCTCATGCAACGCCATCACCTCGTACACGGGAGAGTGAGAGTCCCGCCGCTAGAGAAGAGCGCGGTACACGAGTCAGGCCGGAAGAAACAGAATCCCCGAGCAGCAGATCCAGAGAAGAGCGCCGTACACGAGCCAGACCAGGAGAAACAGAATCCCCAGGTGGCGGTGCTGAACTGCAAAGAGAACCATCTGAGTCAACGCGGGAATCTCAACCTGAAGCAGCGAGTCCCCGTGAAGGAACCAGGGAAGGGACGCAAACACGGGCTCAGAGGAAACCTGAAAGGCCTGAGAGCGCGTCTCCTCCACCTGAACCTTAAGAGTAAGACTAACCACACTTCGTCTCCGCGATTCACCCGCAGCTTAGACTGGACTGGCGCCGGCCTGATTTGCGTAGTGTCACGCGTGCGCTTCGACAGCAGCCGTATCTTCAGGAAGATATTTCACACCGATAAGCCAGGCCACGCCGGAGAGGAGAATTATTCCGGACACAAACAAAAAAGCCACGTGCATATTCGTGTGACCGCCAATGTACCCCAGCAGCCAGAACGCCTGCACGTCACCTAATGCGTGGATCACGAAAATATTTGCCGCAAACGCCGTCGCGCGAACGGCCGGCAACGAAACATTTGCGAGAGCAGTGTTTGAAGGACCGGTATTTAGGAACAGGAAAAAGATTGCCAGGAACATTGGAATCCACGCCGCGGGGAAGGGAAAATAAAGGGTCGCGATGAAAAACGGACAGGCGATCAGCATTCCAATTCCAGAGACCCAAAAATACGAACCAGGAAGACGCGAACGCAACTTGTCGGCAACGACGCCTCCCAAGAGGGTCGAGACCAGACCCGCGACTACCGTGATCAAGCCGAAGATGGTCATGCCTACGTCAGGGCTCTGATGGCGATAACGCAGATACGCTGGCACCCAGAAGCCCAATCCGCCCGTCACGAAAGTCATCAATGTCATCGCGATGCAGTTGATGAGATAAGAGCGAGTGCGGAATAAGTTGAGGTAGTTACGTACGCTGCGGCGGCAAGATTTCCGTCTCAGATGATCTGCAGCAACGCGCGGATCGCGTCGCCAGAAACACGCCAGCCCCAACAACAGACCCGGCGGAGCAACGAGGTAAAATGCCCAGCGCCACCCGAGGTGAGCGGCGATCAGTCCGCCGATTACGTAACCGAGGGCGCTACCGACCGGAATCGCCGCGCAAAAGATGGCCATGATGCGACCGCGTGATTCGATCGGGAAAAGATCGGACAAGATTGTCGGCGCAGCAGGCCCGTACCCGCCTTCGCCAATGCCAACGCACACG
>QHOR01000150.1:3803-9827 GCA_003219395.1 Verrucomicrobiota bacterium
ATCACTGTGGAGCCGATAATTATCCAGCGCGAGAATCGATCGGCCAGCAAACCAAGGACTGGCGCACTGACCATGTAAGTGACGAAAAACGCGTCGCCCAGCAGACCAGTCTTCGTCATCGCGTTCACGTCGTTCGCAGCAAAAAACGTCCCGCGAATATCAGGCTCCAGCGCCGCCAGAATCTGCCGGTCGATATAATTGAACAGATTAATCGCCAGCAGAAGGAAAAGTGCGGTTCGCGCACCGCTAAGGGGAGTTTTGGATGCAGATTCCATCGGCAGTTGTGATTGCAGTTTGCGGCGCGCCAATTGTAAATGATAAACGATGCCTTCCATGTCCCGTACTGAACGCGCTCTTTATTTCTTCGGACGACCGCTGGTGCGTTGCTTTTATCGAGTCACTGCGTTGGGACTGGAAAACATTCCCGCGGGCGGATTTCTACTTTTGCCGAACCACATCACATGGGTTGATGCAATCGTCCTGCAGCTCGCTTGCCCGCGCCCAATTCACTACATCATCGACCAGGAATATTATTACCAACCGGTTCTGCACCCGCTTCTGCGCACGCTCGGTTGCATTCCAATCAATATCCGGCATTCCCGTTCCGCGATTCGCGCTGCCACTGAAAAAATCGCTGAAGGCGAGATTGTTTGTCTGTTTCCTGAAGGTCAATTGGAACGCACAGGGGTTCTCCTGCGCTTGCAACGGGGCTACGAGCTGATCGCGCGGCATGCTAATGCGCAGGTTGTTCCGGTTTGGCTTGATCAACTCTGGGGCTCGATCTTCTCATTCCAAGGCGGACGATTTTTCACCAAGTTTCCCAGACGCATCCCATATCCGGTGATCATCGCCTTCGGCAAACCGTTCCAGGGGGAAGCCGCCGACAATGCGACCGTGCGTGAGGAATTGCTGAAGCTGGGTGAATTTTGTTTCAGCCGCCGTCCATCATTAAATCGACACCTCGCCGAAGAATGTGTGCGCGGATTGAAGCGAAGGCAGTTTGCGACGGCTGTTATCGACGGAATCGATCGTAGCCAGCTCGGTCGAGCGAAATTGCTCGGCGCTGCAGCGGCGTTGAGTTGTTATCTTCGAAAAAACTTTTCTGACGAACGAATCGCCATCGTTTTGCCTGCCAGCAAAGGATCGATGCTTGCCAACCTGGCAGTGACGCTCGCGGACAAGGTTCCTGTCGATCTCAATTTCACAGTAGGACGCGCGGCGAATGAGTCTTGCTGCAGGCGCGCTAACTTGCGCGTGGCGATTTCAGCCACGCAATTCATGGAACGCATTAAAGATTTTCCGTGGCCGGAACACGTTTTGAAGTTGGACGAACTGATGCCGCAGTTGAAACGCCGGATCGTTTTCTGGTGGATCGTGTCGATTTTGGTTCCTGCACGTTTGCTCTTGCGGCTGTTGCAAATTCCAAAGGTAGGCGGCCACAGAGAAGCGGTTTTGCTTTTTACAAGTGGAACTACCGGAGAACCGAAGGGCGTTGTGATCAGCCACCGCAACGTCGTCGGAAATGTCTCACAGTTTCGACAACTGCTGGATGCACGCGAGAGCGACGCCATCCTCGCATCCCTGCCGTTCTTTCACACCTTTGGATCGACCGTCACACTTTGGTACCCGCTCATCGAGGGTGTGCGAATTGTCACCTATCCTAATCCACTGGAAGCGGCGAAAAACGCAGCGTTGATCGAGCAATACAAACTTACGTTCCTTCTGGCGACTCCCACTTTTCTGCGCGTGTACCTTCGCAAGGCCGAACCACATCAGCTTCGCAGTTTGCGTCTCATCATTACCGGCGCCGAAAAATTGCCGCTGGACCTTGCCAGCCATTTTGAAAAATGCTTCGACAAAAAGGTCTTCGAAGGCTACGGGCTCACCGAGACAGCGCCGGTGGTCAGCACAAATCTGCCGGATCCCGAACCGAAAAAGCCTGGAGAACACGCGCAGTCATCCAGCCGTTTAGGGTCAGTGGGAAGGCTGGCGCCGGGAATCGCCGCGGAAATTCGCGACTCGCAAACGGACCAAAGACTTTCGCTTTACGAAACAGGAATGCTTTGGCTGCGCGGGCCAAACATTTTCGAAGGTTATCTGGATGATCCCAAACGAACGGCGGAAGTTCTTCACGATGGCTGGTTGAAAACAGGCGACATCGGCCGCTTCGATGAGGATGGATTTCTCTACATCGAAGGTCGGCTTTCGCGATTTTCAAAGATCGGCGGTGAGATGGTCCCGCACGAAACAATCGAGAGCAAAATTGCCGATCTCCTAGGCTTGTCCGGCCGAGACGAGCGTCCATTGGCAGTCATGGGAGTGCAGGACGAGGCAAAAGGCGAGGCACTCGTTCTGCTCAGCGCGGTGGATATCGATCTCGCGCAGTTGCGCAGCAAGCTTCACGAAGCCGGCGTGCCAAACTTGTGGATTCCCAAACAGATCCGGCGGGTTGAAGAAATTCCAGTCCTCGCGTCGGGCAAACTCGATTTAAAAAAATGCCAGGAATTCGCGGCTGAGAAGTAGCCCGACGATCCTGGGTGTGGAGCTAGCGGGGCGTTCTGCCTGACCCTCACCAGGCGAGACGCCCGATGGCCTTTGGGTTCGCCACAGCGAATCCGTGCGCTGTCGGACAGAATGCGTGTGCTACGCTGCGGACTCCCAACACGAGCTTGCCGTAAGCGAATTCGAAACGCGGCGCACCGAAATGGTTCTACGTAGACACTAATGGTGCGAACTATTTGTCGCGAGGCTGGCTACGAAGCTTTTGAGTAGTTCAGCAAAGCGATCGGGCTGATCCACAAACACCGCATGCGCAGCGTCTTCAATTTTTTCAAAACGCGCATGCGAGACTTCCTGTGCCGCCGCTTCCTGACGAGTCAGCTCATCCGATTTCGCCGAGGCGATAATCAAGGTTAGGCAATCAATCTTCTTAAGCGCAGGCGTCCGATTCACACCAAACAAGTCGGCAACGAGCATGGCGACACCAACGTCAGGTGGAGTTTTCATTCCAGTGCTGACCAGTTGTTCGATCGCGGCGTCGGTCGGCGATTTGCTGATGATTGCGTGCATCATGCCAGCTAAATATTCCCGCTGATGCGCCTGATAAACCGCAAACATTTTGAATTGCTCCGCGGTCTCTTTGGGGCGCGCGGCCATGCCCTCAGCGCCATCCGAAATCGCCGCATCCACCAGCACGATTCCCGCGAGGTCTTTGGTGCCGTAGTGCTCGACATAAGCGGCGACGTCCTGGACCCCTTGCGACCATCCAATGAGAACCGGCCGCTGCACGGCCAGGTGCTCCAGCAACGCATGCAAATCCTGCGCGCGTGTTTCCGGTGTGTTGCCACTCGTCATCTTTGTCGATTCACCTTCCGAACGTGGATCGAACGTGATGACCCGATGCGATTTTGCAAATACGTCGATTTGGTGTCTCCAAATGTCAGCACTCGTGCTCCACCCGGGAATAAAAACCAGCGCAGGTCCATCGCGCACCTCGCCCATGTCAATTACACGCAAGGAGACGCCTTCGCCGACTTCCACCATCCGAGATGATCCCGTGTTCGATTCCGCGCGTGCTCGCATTGAGCCGACGGAGATGAGAGCGATCAGGCAAAAGAAAACAGACTTACGGGATGAAACTGACATGGCTCATTCTCCCTTAGCCGCTGCAGTTTTCCGCGCAAAAAACCAGACATATTAAGCAAGAGAGGCGTGGGCGTATGATGTCTAGAAATGGCTTGCCGGATCTTCTTCTTTAACTCGCCAGGGTGAAATTCTGCCAAAAAGATCGCGTGTCGCCCCTGCAATATCCTCGGCTTTCGAGACGCCGCTGTCGATCAGCGCGCGTCCGGTGCTCGCCCAAATCTTCCTCACAACCAGTGCGCCGTTTTCGCGCACGATTCGCCCAAGATGTTGAACTGCCGCAGCTGTAGCCGATTTGCGGATCAGTTCAGCCGGACATTTTGAAGTTAGTTCGCAGTAGCGCCGCGCTACTTCTCCGACGCGCAGGGTGAGGAATGCATTTGCAGCACCATTCGAAACACATTTCACCAGGAGAGCTGAGATACCGCTTAATCCTGGAATTCCGCCCTTCAGTGCCGGCACCACAGAGACAGCAAGCGGCGCAACCATTTCTCCAAGGTCAAGTGATTCAAGTCCGCTGGCTACAAACGCCGTGCCGGCAACATTCGCATACAGCCGCACCAACTCACGCGGCGACGGGCGCTGCACATAAATACGGGCGATACGTCCGACCATTTGAATTTGAGTAAACAGAACAATGAGTCCATCGAGACGCCCATTCTGCATTAGCGCCGTGCTAAGAAACACCGTGCTCGCAGTCCTGCGGACAACAGAATCCGCCTGGGCCGAAAGATGCGTAATTGCTGTTTCGATTTCTTCCCTGCTGACGAGCGGCAGATCGCGCGTCCGTGGATTTGCGGCGAGCCGGACACGAAGAGCTTGCAAATAGGCGTCATGTTGGGGACCGGAATCCTCATCGGGCGGGAGAAGTGCCGGCGGAAGCCTCGAGTATGCAATTGCACAGTAGAGCGCGAAAAATCCAGCAGTCAGGCAAACGGCCCAGAATACGATACTACCAGCAACTGGATGGATTCTGTCCGCAAGTGAGATCAAGCTAGTCAAGCCTGCAATGACTACTGAGATCACGCAGACAGTTATCGTCACAGCGAGGACAATGATTATTTTCCTCCCACTGGAATTCTGATCAGCAGCGACGCCTTTCACTCGTGATGACTACTGTGCACTCAGCGCAGCGGGGTTCAATGGAAAGCTGAACAACCGCTGCGGATGATCAGGGCCGTTTTCGATGTTTCCGCGACGCCTCTCCGAAGACGGTGGAGGGCCGTTGTATCAGCCGCGGGAGTAGATGTAGCAATTTCGCATTAGCGCCTCGAGCAATCGCAAGCGAAACTGCGCCCATGCTAAACCCTCGGCGTACCCCTTTGATCTTAACCGTTGCGACTCTGCCGCTGCTGTTGGTTTACTCCGGGCGCGCCGGCGAAAAACCCATGATGAAGGCGGTCGTCGCGCACGAGTACGGTGCGCCTGAAATGCTGAAAATCGAAGAGGTCCCGCGACCGGTGCCGAACGACGATGAAGCTCTGGTGCGAGTGATTGCCAGCGGCGTCAACCCAGCCGACCCGCTCACACTCAGCGGAAAGTACGCGCGCGAATTCGGCACGCACTTGCCGCTGGTTCCGGGTTATGAAATCGCGGGAATCGTAGAAAAAACGGGCGCAAGCGTTGCGAAGCTTAAAGTGAAGGAGGCGGTTTATGGATATCCCAATTTCGGTGGCGGCTGGGCAGAGTATGTAGTGGTCAAGGAAGGGGAAGTAGCGGCAAAGCCCAAGACTCTGAACTTTGCAGAAGCCGCCGCGGTACCGATGGGCGCCTTAACCGCATGGCAAGCATTGGTGGACGTGGCGAAACTGCAGCCGGGGCAAACGATCCTGATTCACGGTGGGACAGGCGGAGTCGGTAGTTTCGCGGTCCAGATTGCAAAGGCGCGCGGAGCACACGTCATCGCAACTGCGTCCACGGCAAACCAGGATCTTCTCAAGCAACTCGGCGCGGACATCGCATTGGACTACACAACAACGAAATTTGAAGATGTTGCCAGAGATGTGGACGCCGTACTCGATCCTGTCGGCAAGGAAACGCTGGCACGTTCCTACGGTGTGGTGAAGAAAGGCGGCATTGTCATGTCGCTGGTTGCGCGCCCCGACCCGATTGAAATCGAGAAGCGGGGAATTCGCGGCGCCGGTATCTCTGTTCATCCCGATGCTGAAGATTTGGCCGAAATTGCGCAACTGATCGACGGTGGGAAAATCAAACCAATTGTGACGCAGGTTCTGCCGCTAAGTGAAGCGATCGCAGCCCAACGGCAGGCCGCCACTCATCACACACGAGGCAAAGTTGTACTCCGTATAGCAGACGAGCCGAAAAGTTGACGCCACACGTGCGTTTAAGCTTGATATGTCATGAAGAATGTTTTCCTGGCAA
>QHOR01000150.1:9888-10303 GCA_003219395.1 Verrucomicrobiota bacterium
CACGTGAGCAGCCGTTTTGGAACGAGCACGCGAACTTCATCGATCAGCTTGTTGCTGACGGTTTTATTTTAATGGGCGGCTCTTTGGTCGATGATGCGGAGATGCCCGAGGGCGCTCTGTTGATCGTGAACGCTGGTACTGAAAACGAAGTACGCGAAAAATTGAAAAGTGATCCCTGGTTTACACACGGAATTTTGAAACTGGAGAGCATCAAGCGCTGGCAAATCTTTGTTGACGCGAGGAAATAAACGGTGCGCGGGCGACCGTGCTCACCCATCACTAGCAATAGCAGATTCGATTTATCCAGGATGATCGTCATCCTAAACGCCGGCGCTGGTGCGCGGTCGAATGGCGGCAACGAAATGCGGGCCCAAGTCGCCGAAGCGTTTCATGCAGCTGGAATGAACGCCGACAT
>QHOR01000150.1:10448-10865 GCA_003219395.1 Verrucomicrobiota bacterium
TGAACCATTTCGCCAAGGATGTTGGCATCCCGCTCGGAATCCACGCGGCTGTTCGCACGCTGGCAAATGGTCGTACCGAACCGGTTGATGTCGCAGAAGTGAACGGGCGGGTTTTTATAAACAATTCCAGTCTCGGAATATATCCGCGCATCGTTGTTCATCGCGACAGGCAGCAAGATCAGCTCAATCGGAGCAAATGGTCAGCGTTCGCCTGGGCGACCGTGCTCGCGTTTCGGCGCTTTCCGTTTCTGCGCCTGCGCATCTGTGTCGAAGGCCAGGAACTCGACCGCCGGACTGCGTTTCTGTTCGTTGGCAACAACGAATATGTCATGTCCGGATTTGGGATCGGTGGACGTGCTCATTTGAACAGTGGTAAGCTTGGCCTTTATCTGACGCATCGGGCGGGCCGTTTCGGTC
>QHOR01000150.1:10977-13019 GCA_003219395.1 Verrucomicrobiota bacterium
TGGCGAGGTCACTCAGATGCAGCCACCATTGCAGTATCGATCCCGGCCAGGCGCGCTCCGAGTGATCGTTCCAAAAACCGAGTAATGCGTGTTCTGATCCACCTTTCCGATCTGCACTTCGGACGTGCCGACCCTGCCATCGTGCAACCGCTGATCGATTTTATCAGAACCACCAAGCCTAACCTCGTGGCCGTCTCAGGCGATCTGACGCAGCGCGCGCGCAGCCAGCAATTTTTGGAGGCGCGGAAATTTTTGGAAGCGATCCCATTTCCAAAAATCGTTGTGCCAGGCAATCACGACGTGCCGTTGCGCAACCTGTTTGCGCGTCTGTTTAGAAAGTTCGACCGATTCCGCCGCTACATCTCAGACGACCTCGAGCCGTTCTATGCCGATGATGAGATTGCCGTTGCGGGCGTGAATACAGCGCGCGCGCTCACCGGCAAAAACGGGCGAATCAGCCGGCAGCAATTGGAAAAGCTGCGCACCCGCTTCGCGAATATGCCGAGCCACGTCAAAATTGTCGTCACGCACCACCCATTCGATTTGCCGCCAGGCGTGGTCGGCGATCGGGTCGTTCTCCGGGCAGAGTCGGCCATGAAAACTCTCGCGCAAATCCCTGTGGACATGTTGCTGGCCGGCCATTTTCACGACAATTTCTCCGCGCTCATCGTCGCCTCCGGGACAGCGATCTCCACGCGCGGACGCGGGCAGCCCAATTCTTTAAACGTGATTGATATTGAAGCTCTGAACATCAGCATCACGCAACACCGCTGGGACCCGAACCGCGCCGGTTTTGAGCCTTTCTCAACAGAACGCTTTGTGCGCATGGCGAATGGCTGGACACCTGCGTGAGTTAGATTCGACAGAGAGCCTTATCGCCGAAAAGCCTGCTGTAGCTGCGCTGTCCTCAGCGCATCAACTGGACCGCTTTAAATCAGTTCGGGCAATTACAATGCACCATGGCGAACTTTTTCGTCGATCGCCAGGTAATCGTCCCGTGGTGGGCTGAAGGTATCGAGCACACGAGTCGGTACTATCGTTTCCACGCCGTGCGGAATATTACTCGCGAGATAGTACGAATCCCCGGTTGAAAGCTCGTGCGGAATGCCGTCAACGACGAGCCGCATTTGACCTTCGAGAATGTGGACGATCTGCTCCTGCGGATGTGAATGCGCCGGCATCGTACTACCTGCCGCCAGCGTCGCCAGCATCTGATACATCGTCTGGCCGTGGGCGACGGTCCGCCGTGTGATGCCGGGACAAATTTCAATTGTCGGATTTTCTCGTTTCATTTTGCCTGCTTCCTGGTTGTCGACTTTCTCCTGTATAATTCATCTTTCGCGTCTGTTGCGACACTCCCACAATTATGCACGGGGTCACGCTTCAGTCACAGCCGAGCTGGACCCGGCGGACTTCTCGATTTTCATAGTTGCCACTTGCCAGCGCTAGTTTGCCAGTGGCAGAATGCGCCGATGAAAATATTTATCCCATTAATCACCATTCTGTTCGCGACATTGATCACGACGTTCTCGTTTGCGCAAACCCCAGCGGAATCGCCCGCCGTCGGTGCAGGATCTGCGGCAGCTCCAGCCAGTCAGCCCAATCAACAGGAGATGATGAAACAAATGATGGAGCTGTCGAAGTTGAACGAAAACCATAAACTCCTTTCCAGTCTCGACGGCAATTGGAATTACACCATTAAGTTCTGGATGAATCCCGATCCGAACGCTAAGCCGCAAGAATCAAAGGGGATCGCTGTCAGGAAATCGATTATGGACGGCCGTTTCTCCATCATGGATGTGACTGGCAAGATGGAAATGCCCGGCCCCGACGGTAAGAAAAGAGAAATGACCTTCAAAGGGCATGGAATCGAGGGATACGATAATGTGAAAAAGAAATTTGTCGGTTCATGGATCGATAATATGGGCACCGGCATCATGTCCTCAGAAGGCGACTACGATCCGGCGAGTAAGACGTTCACTTACACTTCCGAGTTCGAAGCGATCCCTGGAATGAAACAACAAATCCGCGAAGTGCTGAAA
>QHOR01000365.1 GCA_003219395.1 Verrucomicrobiota bacterium
GCTCTCAACTACCAGTGTTCGAACACATTTCAAGGCCTTGCTATTCAGAACAGCACAGGAAAGGCCTATTTCCAGGTCAGAGATGTCAATGGTGTTGGGGGGGCTGTTCTTTCGCCTTCCTCTCTTACCTCCAACATGTTTCATCACCTTGTTGGTGTTCGAGAGGCTACAGGGTCAGGAAAGACAGTGAAGCTCTACGTGGATGGCGCGTTGGTAGCCTCGGCTCCCGACCTGTCGACGGGCTCCTTAGCGGCAAATACTGCTGATTACATCGGTAGGCGATTCCCCTGCGCCGACACAGGCACCTTCAACGGCCTGATCGACGAGCCTACGATCTTTAATCGTGCCCTTTCTGTTGCGGAGATTCAGGCTATCTACAACGCCGGTAGCGCCGGCAAGTGCAAGCCACAATGCACTCCGCCGCCCCCAAATATGATTAGCTGGTGGCCGGCGGATGGAAGTGCGAGGGATATTCAAGGCAGTAACAATGGCACGCCGCTAAACGGCGCGATGTTCGCTCCGGGCAAGGTCGGTCAGGCGTTTAGTTTTGACGGCGTAAATGATTACGTCCGAGTACCCGATAATCCTAATCTCTATCCCGGGACGGGGCCTCTAAGTGTTGACGCCTGGATCAGAACACCGCAGATACCCGGTCATTACGCGACCATAATCAGTCACTACGAGTGCGCGAATAGCTGCCCATCACTTCAGGCCAGTTCGCTCTACTCTTTATACGTTAACCCTGATGGCAAGCTGGAGGGCGAACTCCGTGACAGCTCGAACACCTATCAGGCGCTTACCTCAACAACAGTTGTTGCAGACAACACTTTTCACCATGTGGCAATGGTGCGAGATACAACAAACAGCCAGTTCCGACTATACGTAGACGGCGTGCCGGAGGCAACCGCGGTGCTGACCGTCACTGGCACGATCAAAGATGACGACGGCGAGGCAGACCCGGTTACCCTTGCGGCGACTATCCAAAACTCCTTTAGCGGCTGCGGCTGCCCGGTAGACCTATTCTCCGGCATTAACGACGAGGTGGAATATCTCAATCGCGCGCTCAGCCAAACAGAAATCGCGGGGATTGTGAACGCCGGCAGCGCAGGCAAGTGCAAGCCGATTCCACAATGCGTTGCGCCACCCAGCAACCTAGTCAACTGGTATCCTTTGGGTGAGGTTGCTCAGACCGCTGCGGCGGACATTTTTGGCGGCAAGGACGGTACTCAGGTTGGCGGGCCTGCGCCCTTAGCCGGAAAAGTGGGCAGTGCGCTGAACTTTGATGGGGTAAATGACAAGGTCATTGTTAACTCGACGTTTCAATTTCACCAACCGGGCGATGCCACGCTAGAATTCTGGCTGAACACTCCAGCTACGGGGCACCAGGCAGTTTTCTGGACAAGAGGAGATGACGCAGACACAAATCGATTTAATATATTTGTTAATGGCGACCAGACGTTCGGCTTCGATTACCGAAGCCCAAGTGGCGCATTGCACAGCCTCCTGGGGCAGTGCTGCACAGGATTCCCTATACCACCCAATACGTGGACGCACCTGACAATTACCAGGACCGGTAATACATACAGGTTTTACGTCAACGCTACGCTTGCAGCAAGCGCGGTGGACGCTTCGCCGGATCTGCCTACTTCGACAGCCTGGCAAATGTCCGGTCGAGGGGGATTTCTGTATAAGGGCAGCCTGGACGAAGTCTCAATCTATAATCGAGCCCTGTCTCAGGCAGAAATTTGCCGCCGATAGCGCGGGCAAGTGCAGGCAGGCTGCACCAGTTGCCAATTCGCAATCGGTGACGACGGACGAGGATACAGCCAAGGCGATCACGTTGAACGGCTCCGATCCTAATGGAGATGCGCTCACCTACACTGTCACAAGCGATCCATCCCACGGCACCCTCAGCGGGACAGCGCCGAACGAGACCTACACACCCAACGCCAACTACAATGGGAGCGATAACTTCACATTCAAGGTAAACGATGGCCAGGTTGATTCAGCCGACGCGACCGTGTCGATCACGGTTTCGCCAGTGAATGACGCGCCAGTTGCCAATTCCCAATCTGTGACGACGGACGAAGATACGGCAAAGGCAATTACGTTGAGCGCGTCCGATGCTGATAGAAACGGCCTCATTTACACCATCACGAAATATCCGCTGTACGGCACTTTGAGCGGCATTGCGCCAAACCTGACCTACACGCCCAACGCCAACTACAACGGCAGTGATAGCTTCAAGTTCAAAGGCAACGACGGTACGGTTGATTCAAACGAGGCGATGGTCTCAATAACGATCTCGCCAGTGAACGATGCGCCGGTGGCCGACTCACAATCCGTGACAACGAACGAAGATACGGCCAAGGCAATTACGCTGACGACGTCCGATGTGGACGGTGATACCCTCGCTTACATCATCATGGGTCCAGCGCACGGTGCACTGAGCGGAATGGAGCCCAACCTGACCTACACCCCGAATGCGAACTACCACGGACCTGACAGTTTCAAGTTCAAAGTCAACGACGGCACAATCGATTCAAACGAGGCCACCGTCTCAATTACCGTGTCGCCGGTGAACGATGCCCCAGTTGTTGATGCGCAGTCGCTCACAACGAACGAAGACACTGCCAAGGCGATCACCTTGGCGGCGTCTGATGTGGACGGTGATTCCCTCACTTACATCATCACGGGTCCGTCGCACGGCATGCTCAGTGGCACAGCGCCAAACCTGACCTACACTCCGGCCGCGAACTACCACGGACCTGATACTTTCACCTTCAAGGTCAACGACGGGACAGTGGACTCAGCTGCCGCGATCGTCTCGATTACGGTGTCGCCAGTGAACGATGCGCCAGTCGCCGATCCGCAATCCGTCACTACGAATGAAGACACCTTCAAGGCGATCACGCTGAGCGGCTCTGACGTTGATGAAGATGCGCTCACTTACACTGTGACCATCAATCCGTCGCACGGCACGTTAAGCGGGACGGGATCGATAGCTTCAAGTTTAGCGTCAACGACGGCACACTCGATTCAGATGAAGCCACGGTCTCGATTACGGTATCGCCGGTGAACGATAAACCAGTTGCCGATCCGCAGTCGGTCGCAACGAGCGAAGATACGGCCAACGCGATTACGCTGGCAGCGTCGGATGTGGACGGCGATCCCCTGACTTACACCGTCACGGGTCCGTCGCATGGCGCGCTAAGTGGCACTGCGCCGAACGTGACCTACACGCCCAACCCCAACTACAACGGAAATGATAGCTTCACCTTCAAAGTCAACGACGGGACAGTCGATTCAGATGTGGCGACGGTATCGATCACGCTATCGCCCGTGAATGATGCACCAGTTGCCAATTCGGACTCGGTCGCAACGAACGAAGATACGGCCCAAGCGATCGTATTGACTGGCTCCGATATAGATCGAGATAGCCTGAGTTTCAGCATCGCGAGCGGTGCAGCGCACGGCACGCTAAGTGGCACTGCGCCGAACCTGACCTACACTCCCAACGCCAACTTCAACGGGAGTGATAGCTTCCAGTTCAAAGTCAACGATGGTACGACCAATTCGGCCAACGCCACCGTGTCAATCAACGTTTCGCCCGTCAACGATCCTCCAGTCGCCGATGCGCAGTCGTTGACGACGAACGAAGATAGCGCAAAACCGATTACCTTGACCGGCTCGGATATCGATGGGGATGCGCTCACCCTTACGATTACGGCTAATCCGGCGCATGGCGTCCTGGGCGGAATCCCACCGAATGTGACCTACACTCCTGTCGCCAACTACAACGGAGGTGATAGCATTAAATTCAAGGTCAACGACGGACAAATTGATTCAGCTGTCGCCACTGTCTCGATCACCGTCTCACCGGTGAACGATACGCCAGTGGCCGCGTCGCAGTCGGTCACGACGGTCCAAAACACAGCGAAAGCGATCATCT
>QHOR01000151.1 GCA_003219395.1 Verrucomicrobiota bacterium
CATTCAAGTCGATCCAGAACGGCTCGGAGTAGTCATCGCGGATGTGTCAGGCAAAGGTGTTCCGGCGTCGCTTATCATGGCCATCTGTCGCAGCGTGTTGCGAGCAGAGGCGGCACGGAATCCATCTCCCGCCGATGTGTTCCGAAAGGTGAACCGGCAGCTTTATCCCGATATCAAGGAAGACATGTTCATCAGCATGGCTTACCTGATTCTCAACCACCAGCGTGATGGAGTGACGCTCGCGCGCGCCGGACACGATGCTCCATTGCTTTACAAGCGGCAGTCGCAAACTGTCACGCCGGTGAAACCACCGGGCATGGTCGTGGGAATTGACAGTGGAAACGTGTTCGATAGGCTAACCACTGACTTCGCTGTTCCGCTCGAGCGCGATGATTGCCTCGTCCTCTACACCGACGGCGTGACCGAAACTCTTAATGCCGAGGGCGACGAGTTCGGTGTCGACCGCATGATGCAATCGGTTCGCGCCAGTGCGACCAATGGAGCGCAAGCGATAGTAAAGAGAATCATTGAGGACGTTCGCGATTTTACCGGATCGGTCCCGCAAAACGACGACATCACTTTGATTGCCATTCGTAAGACATGAAAAAAATTCCTACTACTGAACAAAACAAACAAACTAAACAATCGTCTTCGGCAAATTCAATGCCTTCATCTGTTGCGCCTGGTACAGACGTCGCGCAAAGCGAAGCAGAAGATCCAATGGCTGGCTTGCAAGCCGATCTCGACCGATTTCGGGACCTGGCGTTCCGGACTCAGGCCGATTTCGAGAATTACAAAAAACGCACTGCACGCGAAAAAGAAGAGGCGCTCAAATATGCCAACAAGTCTTTGCTGGAGCGTTTGGTTGGCATTATTGACAACTTTGAGCTCGGCCTCGCAGCAGCAAAAGAAGAGGGCGCGGGCTCTCCCATTTATTCCGGAATGGTTCTGGTGCAAAAACAACTCAATGATTTGCTGGCTGAAAATGGACTGCAGCCGATTGAGGCGGAGGGAAAAGCATTCGATCCGAACCTGCACGAAGCGATTGCCCATGAACCCAGCACCGAACACCCAGTCCGTCGCGGGTATCGGTTTCAGGATCGATTGCTGCGGCCGGCAAAAGTGGTTGTCTCCAGCGGCCCTGCAAAGTAGTTGGCTCCTCGGCTGCTTTGCTTACTAGTCTCATAAATCAGAAGCGGGCTTATCGGCTACATGGCTACTGAAAAGCGCGATTATTATGAGGTGCTGGGCGTCCAACGAGACGCTTCGGATGAGGAGGTGAAGCGCGCGTATCGCAAGCTCGCAGTGAAGTTTCATCCGGATAAAAACCCGGACGACCCGCACGCGGAAGAAAAATTCAAGGAGCTAGGCGAAGCGTACGATGTGTTGATCGACCCTGACAAGCGCGCCGCCTACGATCGCTTCGGCCACGCCGCCTTCACACAAGGCGGCGCCGGTTTTGGGCGGGGCGCTTTCCACGATCCGTTCGAGATTTTCCGGGAAGTCTTCGGCGGCGGTGGATTCGGTGGCGGAATTCTTCGGCGGCGATCAGGCAGAAGATCGGCGGCGCGGCTCGGATTTACGCTACGACATGCAAATCAAGCTGGAGGAGGCAGCATTCGGCGCCGGAAAAGAGATCGAAATCGCGAAACTCGACACATGCGAAAAATGCAGGGGCAGCGGCGCTGAACCAGGCTCGCGCACGATTACCTGCTCTACGTGCGGGGGCCGTGGGCAGGTGATTAGTTCGCGCGGATTTTTTCACGTGTCGCAAACGTGTCCCCGGTGCCGGGGAGCTGGTGAGGTCATTGAGAAACCGTGCCAGAAGTGCCATGGCGAAGGACGCCTAGAGAAACTGAGCCGCGTTAAGCTGAAAATACCTGCTGGAATCAGAGAAGGCTCACGCTTGCGCTCGTTAGGCAATGGTGAGGCCGGCACGCGCGGCGGTCCTCCCGGCGATCTTTATGTGGTGATACATGTTCGAGAGCACAAAATCTTTCAGCGCGAAGGCGATGATCTGTATTGTGACGTGCCGATCCCTTTTTCCGTTGCGGCCCTGGGTGGCGACATTGATGTGCCGACGCTTGAAGGCAAGGGGCATCTGAAAGTATCCACCGGTACGCAAAGCGGGCAGATGTTTAAACTGCGCGGCAAAGGAATTACAAATGTTAACGGGCGTGGCCGCGGTGATCTGTTCGCGCGTTTAATTGTCGAGGTGCCGTCGCGCTTGAATGCGCAACAGCGACGCAAGCTCGAGGAATTTGCGGCGCTTTGCGGCGACGAAAACACGCCTTTGCGCAAGAGTTTTTTCGAACGCGCCAAGGAATTTTTCACGTAGGTCCGCAGTTCCGTGTTTCACGATGCCGTCAAGCTGATCGAATGCCCGCGGGATGCCTGGCAAGGTCTCAAGCGACGGATCCCAACGGAACTGAAGGCGGGTTATCTTCGCGCGTTGATCGCGGCAGGGTTCAAGCACATCGACGCCGTTAGCTTTGTGTCTCCCGAAGCCGTTCCGCAGATGGCTGATAGTGAGAAGGTGCTGGAGCAGGTCAGTCCACCAGATGGCGTGGAAATCATCGGCATTGTGGTGAATGAAAAGGGAGCCGAGCGTGCCATAGCCAGCGGAAGTGTAACTACCTTGGGCTATCCTTGTTCCGTTTCTGAGACATTCCTGCGCAAAAACCAAAACCAGACAGTCGAAGAGTCTTACAAAACCCTGCAATTGATTAAGACAAAAGCTGACGCATCCGGGCTGGCTATCGTTGCTTATATCTCGATGGCGTTCGGAAATCCGTATGGCGATGCTTGGGATGAGGAGGCGCTGCACCAGGCGATAGGGAGACTTGCGGCGGCAGGAGTCCGATCGATTTCACTGGCCGACACCGTTGGAGTAGCCGACCCCGATTTAATTCGTTGTGTAGTCCAATCGATTAAAAACCGGTACGCCGATTACGATATTGGCGTGCATCTTCACAGTACACCGGGCGAAGCTGCAGCCAAAGTGCTAGCCGCTTACGATGCCGGTTGTCGGCGAATTGATTCAGCCGTGGGTGGGCTTGGCGGGTGCCCTTTTGCGCAGGATACGTTGGTCGGAAACGTTCCTACGGAGAGTGTAATTTCCGCACTTGAAGAGCGCGGGATCGAGGTGGCCATAAGTGAAGAATCGTTGGCGAATGTGCTGGTGATGACCTCTCTCATCGCATCCGACTACCAGTAACGGGGGCCGCCTCTTCCATCCGTCTGTCGAATGTGTCTAATGGAAGGCTGTCACGTTGAGAAAGGCGAAACATCACGGTCTAGTTCCGCAAGGAGTAGCGAGAAATGATCAGAGATTCTTCACTTCTCTCAGAATGACGTTGGTCCTATAGGGTGTATGCATCGTTTCTTCATCGCTCCTGAGAACTGGAACTCTTGCGCGCTCACACTAGCCGGGGCAGAAGCACACCACGCGCGTGATGTCCTGCGTATGAGGGTCGGGGAAAGAGTGGTTCTGTTCAACGGACGTGGGCACGAGATCACCGCCGAAATCGTGGATGTTGGCGTCGATGAAATTGCATTGCGAAAATTGCACGAAGCGGAGACACCGCCGCTGCAATGCCGGATTGTTCTAGGACAGGCAATCCCTAAGGGAAAAAGCATGGACTTAATTGTGCAAAAGGCAGTCGAAATCGGTGCTTCAGAAATTGCGCCGATTATTTCTGATCGCACGATTGTGCAGGTTGACTCTGAAAGCGCAAAGCAAAAGCAGTCGAAATGGCAGCAAATCGCGATCGAAGCGGCCAAACAATGCGGGCAGAACTGGCTGCCTTATGTGCACGCGCCGAGAAAGCTTTCGGACTTCGTTACTGTCGGGACTGAAGAATCATTTGATCTGCAACTAATCGGATCCCTTCAGCCCGGAGCACAGCACCTAAAAAAGGTTCTCGCAAACTATTCACGTGAACATCAACATCGTCCTCGCAGTGTCCTGATGCTTGTTGGACCCGAGGGCGATTTTACGCCTGCAGAGCTTGCGCTCGCGCGTGGTCATAGCTATCAGCCAATTACGCTTGGGCCGATCATCCTGCGCGTGGAAACAGCAGCGATCTATTGCCTGAGCATTCTTTCCTACGAACTGCTGATTTAGCCGCTTGTTACCCTGGCGGCAACACCGCAGAAAGACAACGGTTGTGCCGCTTGTGCCTTGAGAATGTCGCCAGCAGGACGAGCTTGCGTTACTTTTGGGCGATTCGCCCGAGCTACTCGGCCATCGCTGCTTCAACAGCAGATTCCGTCGGAATGGTATGGGGCGACGCCGTCTGATCCGGCGGCGCTGGCTGGATTGAAACAATCGCACATTGAGCAGGACCATGTTCTGAATTTAAAGAGATGGTCTCGCCCACTTCATGACCGAGCAGCGCCTGGCCAATTGCAGTCTGATACGAAATGATATTGCGCTCGGGGTCGCCGTCCCACGCACCTAGAATAGTGTAGGTTTCTTCCTTGTTCGTCTCCGCGTTGCGTAGCGTGACGATCGTACCAATAGAGACACGCGACGTATCGACGTTTTCAAACGACGTCCCCCGCGCATTGACCAGCATTTGTTCGAGCTCGGTTTTTCGTCGCATGAGCACGCTTTGCATCTGCTTCGCCGCTTTAAATTCAAAATTTTCGCTCAGATCGCCGTAAGACCTGGCGAGCGCAATTTCTTTGGTGTTCTCTGGAATTTTTGTCTTTACCAGCTCTTCGTATTCGGCCTTGCGTCGTTCCAGACTGCTCCAGGATACGATGAGCGATACGGCGGTCTGCTCCCCGCCTGAGGCGGGCTGCGCGCCTGTGATCATACTTTCCAATTCTGGATATACTTTGACGAGTCGAGCCAGAAGTGAGCGTTTCGTCAGCTCATCGAACAGATGGCTCAGTTGTAACCTCCGCATCCAATCGCGGGCGGTAGCGACGTCGCTTTTCCTGAAGATGTCGCCAAGCAGTTGCCGATCTTCGATCAGGGTACGGTACAACTTCCCAGTCCGGCCAGCAGTACCGTGTTGTTCGCGCTCCAGGGCCGCGAAAATTGCGCCAAGCAATTCTTGTGTGACTAATTCGCTCCATTGCTGCCGGTCGCTACAAAGCCAGGCAAGCATCTCGCTCGTGGCTGAATGTTCGCGGATGCTCCGCTCCAGCATCGTTCGAAGCTCGTCATGTTTTCCGGCTTCGCTCAAAATCCGCGGAATTTGGGCGACCATCCGGCCGTGACTCTGTTGCATCAAATTCAAGCCGCGTTCTGTCCAGGTCGAACCGAGCGCAGCCGGCAATGCTTGCAAGATTCGCTTCTCTTTTGCCGCCGGTAATTTCGCCAGTACCAATATCAGGCGCTGGTCCTCCTCGGTGATCAGTTTTGAAAGGGTCAAACCGATGTGCGTCGTGTGCAACGATGGCACGCGCCCAATCAGGTCGTCTCGCGCAATGATGAGCTCGAACGCGAACTCGGGATGCATTTTTTGATTGCGCACCGCCATGTTCTCGATCGTCGTGATGATCGGCTGAAGTTGTTTTTCAGGTTCCTTGAACTGATCGCAGAATTTTATGATCTGCTCGAGCGCCGCGACTTGCTGTTTGGGTTGCCGCGCCTTGTTGAAAGCTTCGATCAATTCGTCAGCGTGCGACACACCTTCGCCACGAATTTGAATTGGATCGTTCTTTTTCGCAGGAATAGAAAAAACGCCGCTTGCCTTAAGCGCTTTCTTCGTCGATTCCCACCAGCGCTTCCATTCCGTTTCGGTGAAAACATCGCCTATCAACCATTCACCGATCTGCTGCGCCGTCGCTTTGCCGTCCGAACTTTCGAGAATGTTTCGGATCAACGCGGGTGGATTTTCCCGTGCCAAATTCCTGATGCCCGCCAGGTCGGTTGCTTTGCGCGCGAGGAAGTGCTCTGGCGCCAGCGGCGTTACATTCTCCGCCGCGTACTCGGCCTGCATCGGGTGCGACTTTTTGCCTGCAAAATCAATTACGATCTGGTTGAGCAGCAGGTTCCATTCGCTGATGCGACCGAATCCCCAGCTTTTATGCAAACAAAACGTGCCCGGCTTTAGTTTTTCGAGTTGCTGCGCGGCGCGGGAAGAGAGTTTGCCAGCTTCGACCAGTTTTTCTAATTCGGTATCCATCGTTGGAGCTAATGAGTGCCATGTGACCTATAAGTCGTATGGGTCGCGCGCGCAATTTGCGTTTGCTGTGCACCCCGCTGCATGAAAACCTCCCCGTCGTGACGACGAGTATCTGGTTTTGGGTCGCCTTTCACATTGGCGTCTTCATTGCCATTGGGGTCGACCTCTTCACGTTTCACCAGCGCGGGCGGGCATTAAGCATGGCTGCTGCGGGGCGGCGCAGCGTGCTGTGGGTACTCCTGTCACTTGGATTTAACGCTCTGGTTTGGCGCATCAAAGGACCACATCACGCGCTGGATTTTTTCACCGGCTATCTCATCGAATACTCGTTGAGCATGGACAACATTTTTGTTTTCGTGCTCATTTTTACGCATTTTCACGTTCCTCCCCGCGCGCAACATCGCGTTTTGGTCTGGGGAATCATCGGGGCACTGATCATGCGGGGTACCATGATCTTGGGCGGTATCGCGCTGGTGCAACGTTTTCATTTTATTCTTTATCTGTTCGGTCTTTTCCTGTTGATCACGGCGGCGCAAATGTTTTTTGGAAAACGCCCAGCACATGATTTCGCCGAGGGTTGGGTGTTACGAACGTGTCGTCGGATCCTTCCGATTACGCGCGGATTTCATGACGAGCACTTCAAGGTGCGGATAGATGACCGATGGATGTTGACCCCGCTCGCCCTGACTATGATCGTAATCGAGGTCACGGACCTGATTTTTGCAGTCGATTCCATCCCTGCGATCTTCGCAATTACGCGCGACCCGTTCATCGTTTATACGTCTAATATTTGCGCAGTTCTCGGCTTGCGGTCTCTCTATTTTCTGCTGGCCGGTCTGATGAAGCGCTTCATTTACCTGAGAACTGGTCTTGCACTAGTGCTCGCTTTTGTCGGCATCAAAATGATTCTCGCAGATTATTTTCCATTGCCGCGGGCCCTCTCGCTGGGAATCATCGTGCTCATTCTCGCTGTTACGATTGCGATTTCGATGGCTAAGACAAAAAACGATGGTGCAGCTGCGTAGTTCCTAGCCTAGGCAATGTCTGATTCCCCTGACACATTTCGTCTCTCCAAACGGGCAACTGCAACCTGCCAACGCCTCTCTGCAGCTGAACCCCGAAAATAAGTATTGCCTTTGCTCCTCAATATTTGGTTAACTAGCTGCGAGGCATATGAAATCCCTGGCTGCCTTCTCATTGGTCCTCGGCCTTGCCGGAATTTGTCTCGGAGATATTCAGGACCCGCCTGCGAATGACTATGGGCCAACACGAAAGCTCGGCCGTGGCGTTGCGAATTTTCTATGGGCGCCGACAGAAATCATTGTGAACATTAACAAAGTTAATAAGGAGGAGGGCAACAACGCCGCGTTTGGCT
>QHOR01000152.1 GCA_003219395.1 Verrucomicrobiota bacterium
TGCTCGATGCGTTTAGAGTCAGAAGTGCTTTCCGCTGCGGCCGGTTGAATGGGCGTGAGCAGCAGTGTCAAAACGACAGCGCCGGTCGGATATAACAAAAAGAATTTTGTAATCGGCATAATTCTCCTATGTAGCCGCATGTTTACCGCGGCCATTCTGTGACTGACCCCCACGGGACCCTGCAAACCGCTTCACCGTCTTCGCGCTGTTCGGCGCCTGATTTGGCAGCTCGATCTCTTTGGACAGGATCGACGCGAGCGCGATCGGCCGATGGAGGAAAGGCGGCGCGACTTTATCGCGGTGATACTTGCGAAGCGTGATCTGGACTATGTCTGCCAGAGTGAACCGATCCACGACTGCGGTGATCGCGTTTCGAACATCGAACATCAACATTCGAAGCCCGCAGTGAATTTCATCGGGACAAGAGCAGCGCGCATAGGATGTTGCGCTGACGCACCGGATAGGTGCCAGCGGACCGTCAATCAACCGGATGACGGCGCCAAACTTTATCCGCCTCATTGGCCGTGCAAGTGAGTAACCGCCGAACTTTCCGCGTCTGCTCTTGATGTATCCAGCGGCCTTGAGCTGCATGAAAATTTGCTCGAGAAATTTGATCGGCAATTTTTCTTTCGTGGCTAACTCGCTTATCTGAAGCATTGGCCATCCCAACTCAGAGGCGAGACCCAGATCGATAAGAGCTCGGAGCGCGTATTCGCCGCGTTTAGAAAGTTTCATTTTGACAGGAATGAACGCCGTTCAGGCTGCTGGGATGTCGACATCTGATCCAGCGTCCCGAAAACGCCGCTGGGCTGGCGAACGGATCGCAATGGCCTGATCAATGACAAGCCAAATCAATCCAATTATCTGTTTCATGTTTAGTCCTCGAGGCACTGAATGCCTACTCGTTTAGTATGTTAGTAATCCCTACTAGTATTATAGGGAATCGGATGCAAGCTTTTTTTGGATGCTTTGAATTTGGAGGAAACCGCCGATCCCTCCCAAATGATGGTTTTACCGAGGCATTGACGACCTCAACCAATTAGAAGCGAGTCACCGCCATGACGAGAGCTCTCCTGGCTTTGCAGCCCGATTTCCTCAGGAGCTGTAGCCGAACCGGCAATCGAGCTCCGTCAGTGCGTCCGCAGCATATTTCTGGTCCCGAACCGAAAGATACTCACGATACCCGCCCACTTTTCCACGCCGTACTTTGAAAGACTCCGGGTCGCGGATGTCGCCTGGATGCAGGATCTTCGAATCAAACACCCCGGCTGCTTCTAATTTTTGCATGTTGTCGAAACGGGAAAACTCCACGGCCTCCTGAAAGATCGACATATCAAGCGTCGTTTCACCGATAAGAGCAAGCAGCTCTCGAAAATGTTCGGCTGGAGCTGCCCGCACCGCCTCATACCGGATGATCGTGAAATCCTTTCGGCCTGCGAATTCATCAAGCCAGTCGTTCATCGCGCGAACGACGGCGCGGATTCCAAATCTTTTGTCGCGCAGGAGTTCACTGACCGATTTTTGCTTCACTGCAGCAGCTGCCCTGGGATCGCGTCGCGTCATTTGTAGGTAGAGAGAGACGAAACAGTCCCGAGGGTCCCGCACTAGCAGGATAATCGTGGCTTTTCGAAGTTCTCTTCTGGGAACGAGGTATTTGCCGCGCAAGCGGTCCCAGCGATTGCCCTTCGTCCTATGTTCAAAACGATCGTGGGAGAATATTACCCGGGGAAAACCTGGATGATCGTACCGGCCAGGTTGGAGGGTGAAATCGAGACCGTGACGCTTGCATAAGTAAGCGCAAAGAAATGTTCGGATCCATGTGCGTCCGCTTTTTGGCGTTGAAAGAATCAGGACCTCGCCACCGGAAAGCAGCTTGGCGCGACTACTGAAGTTTCGGCGCGTCCACCGAAGAGAGCGCCGCAAGAGTCGAGAGACTGGCATGGACTTCTCGGGACGCTCCAAAATTTCGGCGGGCTGAACGGCTTGAGTGGAAGCCATGTCTGCCTGTTGCGTATCGCCCAAGGATCGCGCTGTTATGTCAATCGCCATTCCAGGAATTGTTCTAGAGCCACACCTCTGCGTATCTTGCGCTCCTGTTGCATAAGAGCGCAAAAAGATGTATCTATTCAAGCACAAAAACAGGGGGCGTACTGGCTTCGACTCATTGTTGGAAGCGCAGGCGGCATGTCGAGGATGGTTCGTTGGCCTCGTTAAAAACCGAACCAAAAAACAAACGCAGACAACGAAGGTCTCGCTCTCGCGGCTTAATTGACCGTGACGTTTGCCGTGGGACGCCTGCTACGGCGGCAAACGTGGACAGCAGGCTGGCGAGCCGGCGGAGCGACCGCGCCGGTTCGTGAATCGATTTTGTGGACGCTCGGGAGCCGGCAATGTGCCGGCGCATGGCTTGGCTCCTCAGAATTTTTCGTCGGATAAACATGTAGATGTTTGCGTGGATAGCGACGAGGACAGGGGTTCAACTCCCCTCGCCTCCAGCCTTCGCTCTTGAAGCACAGCGAAAAAAGCAAAGGGTGCTACGTCCGAGCAAAGCCCGTCCGCCGGATTACATCATTCAGTGCGCAATGCTTTGAGCGGCTCGACACGTGTGGCGCGTCGTGCAGGAAAAAAACAGGCAAACATCGCTGCTGCGGCCAGAAGCCCACCGGACATGACTAACGCAAATGGGTCGCTGGGGCTAACCTCATAAAGAATCCCAGCGAGAACTCGACCAGCGGCCAATGACAACACAAGACCGATCGTCACGGCGAGCGCAGTTTGAATTGCGCCCTGCCGCATGATTAAGGCGAAAATGTCCCGGCGATGCGCTCCCAGCGCCATCCTGATTCCAATCTCGCGTGTGCGGCAGGCGACGGCGTATGCCTTTACGCCATACACTCCGACAACGGCGAGGAGCAACGCAATTGCGCCAAACACTCCGAAAAGCAACGCGCCGAGACGGACGATCCAGAGGCCGACGCTCTTTTCCGTAAGCTCAGCAAACGGCGCAATGCTCAGAATTGGCAGATCGGGATCGATGTTGTGCAACATTTGCCGCAGGGTCCCAATCAATGCGGCCACAGGACGCCGATCTTTCGTGACAAGCCGCACATGCAGGTAAACGTTGCCGTTGTAGCCTTGTGCAAGCGGAACAAACAGTCGCTGGTTGAGCGTATCATTTTGCACAGAGTGACGATGGCTACTAACCACCCCCACCACTAGCAAATCGTTAGGCGAACCATCCTTCGGCGGCAGGGTGTAGCGAATGTGTTGACCGACTGCCTCCGTATCCGGAAAAATTTTCCTCGCCATCGCGTCATCAATGATCGCAACGCGCGGCATGCTTTTGTTTTCAGCTTCGGCTTGGGTGAAATCGCGCCCGCGCAAAAGCTTTACGCCGATTGCGTCGAAGTACCCCGGTGTCGTCGCAGTGAAAAGCGCGCCTGCGCCAGGGTCAGGCGCCTTTGGGTCGGTCGGTAGAGTTTCACGCATGGACATAATCCGCCGCGTGTTTGTGAAGTTGCCGTAGGGTAACATCGTTCCAAGCGCTGCAGTCTTCACACCGGGAAGATCGCGCGCCCGTCTCACAGCCTCGAACATCAGGCGACGCGCTTCAGCGGGATTCTTTTTGATCAGCGAGAAATCCATCTCGGTAACCAAATCGCCCTCGGCCACAAAGCCGGGATCAAGCCCACTGGCTTTAAGGGCGCCGCGAAAAAACAACCCGGCGCTGAACAACAGCACGAGCGAAAGCGCAATCTGCGCCATGACCGAAATGTGACGGGCCGCAAAGAAGCGATTGAATCGGCCGATGCGCGCCGGCTCACCGATTTGCTGCTTGAGATCGTTAACGAGATCGGCCCTTGTCGCCCTCAGCGCGGGGCCAAGGCTAAAAAGCAAGGTGGCGATGAGGCAGAAGAGGAAGGTGACTGCGAGAACAGTCGCATCAGGCCGCAATTTGACGACGAATGAAAAATTCATCGAGCCGAGCAGACGCGCGAGCGAATGCAGCAGCAGATCGTTGCACCAACTACTCACAATGAGGCCAATCAAACCGCCGCAGATTGCGAGCAGGAATCCTTCGCAGAGTAATTGCCGCACAATGCGCCAACGCGACGCGCCGACCGCCAACCGTAGCGCGATTTCCTTGGAACGCGCGGCGCCTCGGGCGAGTAGCATGTTCGCAAGATTCAAGCTGGCGATAAGCAGGACGGCACCGGCCATTCCCATCAGTAGCGTGCCGACAAGAGTGACCGGTCCATCGTCTTCCGGCGAGGTGCTGATACTGAATCGGGACGGTTTGTGAAGCTGAAGATCTCTCGCGCCTTCTGCATTAGAGGGCTGAATAGCATTGAATCGCTTCGTGAGCGCCGGCAAACGAGCCTTTGCCGTCTCAATTGTAATCCCTGGTCGCAGACGCGCGGTCAGATTGACTGCGTAATTTTTTGGCTCCGCCAGATCATGCAGAGTTTCTGAGTCGGCAAATGCGGAGCCGAGATGCGAATGCACGCCGAGCGGCAACCATATATCGGGTGCGACCAGCGCGCTCACCCCGCTAAATCCATCCGGCGTGATACCGATCACGGTGTACTGCTGTCCATTAATCAGGAGATTGCTTCCAACGAAGTCATTCCGGCCGCCCATTCGTTTCCAAAATGCATGACTGGCGACCACCACCGGCACATTAGCATTCGGCTGGCTTTCCTCAGCCGTATAAAAGCGGCCGCGCGCCGGCTGCACGCCCATGAGAGAGAAGTAATTTTCCGAAGTCAGGAAGGCGAAGCTTCGCCGCATCTCGTGATCGCGACCGATTCCGGCGACCGCGAACTCAATGGCCGCGAGATCAGCAAACAGATCTCTGCCGCTCTCGCACAATTCCCGATATTCCATGTGCGAGAATTGACGATAATCATGGTTCGTGTTTTGGCGCGCGGTGAAAAGGTTTACCACTTCTGTTGGCCGCAGCGGAACCATCGGCCGCAACACCACGCTATTGACGAGCGCGAAAATAGCCGAATTTACGCCGATGCCGAGGGCTAATGTCAGAACCGCCACAGAAGTAAATCCTGGCGATTTACGAAGCTGCCGCAGCGCAAATCGAAAATCATTCATGTTTGTTAATCTCCGTTGCCGCGCTTGCTCAAGCTGCCATCCGATCCTCCACGACTTGCCCGTCAAGTAAATGCACAGCGCGTTTAGCGTGCCCGGCGAATCGGTCGTCGTGAGTCACCATGCAAATGGTCGCCCCAGCGCAATGCAGCTCTTTCAACAAATCCATGACCGCCTCACCGTTGCGCGAATCGAGGTTTCCGGTTGGTTCATCCGCAAGGAGAATGGCGGGTTGGCCGGCAAGTGCTCGGGCAACCGCGACACGTTGCTGCTGTCCGCCGGAAAGCTGGCTGGGCAGATGCTTGGCGCGGTGAAGCATGCCTACCCGCTCGAGCGCTCCCGTCGCGGCAGTTTTGCGGTCACTGGCGCTCAATCCGCGATAGGTCAGCGGCAGCTCGACGTTTTCGTAAACCGTTAAATCGCCAATCAAATTAAAACTTTGGAAAATGAAACCGATCTCGCGATTGCGAATGCGGGCTCGATCGGCGAAAGACAGGTTTGCCACCTCTGTACCCTTTAACGCATAACTCCCGGCCGAAGGGGTATCGAGCAGTCCTAAAATCGACAGTAAAGTCGTTTTGCCGCACCCTGACGGCCCAGCGATGGAGACGTACTCGCCATCCTGGATGTCGAGATGAACTCCGGATACCGCATGTGTCTCCACTTCGTCGGTCACGAAAATTTTTCTGACACCGGTCAGACGAATCAAAGGAGTCGAGGTGTTATTGGCTGATGTTTGCGCCGGCTGAGCCAAAGTAACTGAGCTTGTAATCATCTGTAGCGTGGTGGGATTTTTGATGAGATGCGGTTTGAGCCGTGGCTGGATTCAAAAAATTCGAATGCTGCGCACAACACC
>QHOR01000153.1:0-5435 GCA_003219395.1 Verrucomicrobiota bacterium
CAGAAGATTCGCTTCGACATCGCCAAGCTCAATGCGGTAGCCGCTGATCTTCACTTGAGAATCCGTGCGGCCCTCAAAAAAAAGCAAGCCATCACGAAATTTGCCCTGGTCGCCGGTTCTGTAACCGCGCCGACCAGAATGCTCAAAAAAAACCGCTGATGTAAGATCGGGACGTCCGAGGTAGCCAGGGCTAACATTTGGTCCCGCAATGACAATTTCGCCCCGCTGGTTTGCCGGTAAGGCTTCCCCAGCTTCATTCACCACGAAAACGTCGGCGCCCGGCATCGCCCGCCCTACCGGTAGCGTCGAGTATTTTTCCAACAGTGAAAGATCTATCCGTACAGAAGTGGTGGCCACAGTCGTTTCAGTCGGGCCATACATGTTCCACACTTGGGCTCGCGGAAAGCGGCCCAGCAGACGAGCGGCAGTTTCTGCGGTGAGAGTTTCACCGCAGAAAAGGAAGCGGCGAATGGTTGGAAGCATTGCCTCTGTGAATTTCTCTTCCACCAGGCACATTTGTGCAAATGATGGCGTAGAGACCCACGTCGTAGTGCCGGAACTTCCAAGCGCGCGATATAGCATTTTCGGATTGGCCACTAGATCGCGACTGATGCTGAACAGAGTACCTCCCGTGGCAAGGCTGCAATATAGATCCATGACTGACAGATCGAATGAGAATGGCGCCGTGTTCAGGAAGATTTCGCCGAGGGGCATGAAGTTCTGTTCGTCCAGCATCCACCGGACGAAATACTCCAGACATGCAAGGGGAATCACCACTCCTTTTGGCTCGCCGGTGCTGCCGCTGGTGAACAAAATGTAAACTGGGTCTTCTGGATCAGGGCGCACGCCAGGCGCAAGCGCCGCAGAGGCAGAAATCTTTGCGACGTCTTCAGGCGTGAGAAGTAAAGCGGGTTGCGAGACCGCCAGGATTTTATCGATGCGTTGCTGCGGCAATACTGTGTCGAGCGGAACATATGGCCTTCGGGATTTCACTGCTCCCAGAAATGCGATGAGCATCTCAGGCTCCCGATGCCCGAGAACCGCGATTGGAGCGCGATGGTCGCCGAACTGTTTTGCCAGGTGGGCAGCCACAGCGTCTGAACACCTGCGGAGCTCGCCGTAGGTCAGCCTCTGATTTCCGCTGATGTGCGCGATCGCGTTCGGAGTCGCAAGGCCCCAATGATCAATTCGCTCGATGAGATTCACTCAAAATCCCTGATAAACAAATGGCGGCGTGGAAAAGTCGCCACGACCGTACATCACGATCAATCCCGCGATCACAGCCAGGTAATACAAGATCAGCAGCGCTCGCCAGAGCGCTGGGTGTGCGCGGATCCAACTCACACGTTCACCCGCATCCGGCGCTCCAGATCGGCGATGATATTGCGGGGGGTTGACCAATTGTCGCGCTCGAATTCCGCCGGAGAAATTTTGATACCGAATTCTTCCTCGATGCTAACCATCAACTCGACCGTCCTGATCGAATCTAAGAGCTGGTGATCGTAAAGCGGCAGGTCGAAATTGGTGCGAACCTCTTCCGTGTCAGCAATCGAGACCAGAAGTTGCAACACTTTGTCACGGAAAAGAGCACTCATATTTTTCGACAATAACCTTCGCGCGCCGAACGCGAAATGCCGACCTCATCATCAAACTGGCCGTAGACCGGACACGGCATATCGTAGATCGAGGCGCCGACCAGGAATCCAACAGTGGTCATCGGAATGCGCGCTCTCGTCAACTCCGCGGAGCGCGCCCATGAAAGAAATCATCAAGAGCTCGGTCGTAATAGATCCAGCCTTTTGCAGTGAGGTGGCTCTGGTGCCCGTAAAGAAAACCCGGATCTTCGTCGTGCCCCTTAAACTCAATCAGCGCGAAATGGTATCTTTGTGCGAGTGCGCGAAGCCTTGTGTAGTAGCTTTCACGAGCCAACCGTGACACGCCAGCGTGATCGTAGAACTGCCCAGCCATCGGCATACTCAGCAGGAGCGGCCGTGCGTGAACGCTTGCCAAGGTGCGCAATAGCAATTCGAGATCTGTCCATCCGCTCCCAGCATCCATTCGGGTCCGGAACGCCAGATCACGCTTACCGGGGGTTATTTGCTCGGCTGAGCTGGAGGATCTCCTGGTTTCATCCTGGTCGGTGACTGTGACTGCGCTAATTTTTGCCATGACGTTTGGCCAATCAATTACTTCAGGGCGTTGTTTGGGAGTAGGCTTGATGTTACGTAGGACGTAAACAAGCGCGGCGAAATGATCCTGCATCTCCAGCACGGCGTTCTGCACTTTTCCGATTGGCCATAGCGCGCAGAAAACAACATGATCAGGCCATCTGTGGGATGCCAGCCGCCTCAGCGCGAATCCCAGTAAAGGACTTTTCTGCCGGGTACTCCGACTCTCCAGCATGCGGGAAGCGATCTGCCGCTTGAGCTTAAAATCAAGCGGTGCACCAAACACCGTTTCACTCGCCGCCGTGAGAGAGAAATTTCCCTCATACGCCTTCCGCCCAGGGTGAGCTGTCAAACCCGGCGAAAGTGAGATGGCGAGTTTTTTACCACGCAAATCCGACCCAAGCGCGGCAATTTTCTGCAAAATGATTAACGGAGGCATTCCTCCAGCGCCCACGGGCGAAACTTGGAAACCTGTCGGCGCAGTGCGAAAAAATCTGTTCGCCCTGTCCGGCACCGGAACGGCTGTCAGTTCTGAGCTGCCATAAAGCGGCAAGACGTTCGATGCATCTGCGGCGGCCCGTTGAAACGCCAGGCCCTGATTTTTAAGCGGAAACAACTGCGGCGCGGTGGACGCAATCGTGGTGTGCTCGCGATGAACCGCGACGATTCCTGCAGCAACCAAAACGGCAGCGACCAAGCCGGAAGCGATCAATCCCGAGAACAAATGTGGCATGCCTTGCGTCGTCTGGGCGCCCGCCATAATACCGTGAAAGCTAATCCGCCCACCTGGCGCTGCAATTGAATTTCGAGGTAAGACTCAGCTCCAGCATCGGACGGTTTGGACCGCGACCTTCAGACTCTTATCAAAATGTTCCGGTTGTCGCATCCGGTTTTGTCTGGATTTGCAAGCCCGACGATCGATAGTCAAACATCGTTCAATATTAAGAGTTTTCGCAATCTACCATGTCGTCATCTTCACTCTGGCAGCGCTTTCAGCAGTATTTTTTATTCTACCGCGATCTTGGTTTTTCTCTCGACATCAGCCGGATGAAATTCCCGGATGATTTCTTTGAAAAAATGCAGCCGAAGATCGCCAAGGCGTTTGAAGCCATGCGAGAGCTGGAGGCTGGAGTAATTGCCAATCCAACGGAGAACCGAATGGTCGGACATTATTGGCTGCGGAATCCCGGGTTGGCGCCCAGTCAGGAAATTCGCACGGAGATCGAAGAGTCAATCCGGCGAATCAAGAGATTCGCGGAGGATATCCACGGCGGAAACATCACGACTGAAAATGGAAAACCGTTTAAGCACGTGTTGCTCATTGGCATCGGTGGTTCGGCGCTTGGACCGCAATTTGTCTCTGACGCGCTGGGATCACGCCACGACGGGATGGACATCTTTTTCTTTGATAACACAGATCCGGATGGGTTCGACCGCATGTTTGAGAAGATAGGCGATGAACTCGCGCAGACACTTGTCGTGGTGGTTTCAAAATCCGGCGGGACAAAGGAAACACGGAATGGAATGCTCGAGGCCGAAGCAAAATTCAAAGCGAACGGGCTGCAATTTAAGAGGCATGCCGTGGCTGTAACGGGCGTCGGCAGTGATCTCGATAAGTACGCTCAAAAGAACGGTTGGCTCGCCCGATTCCCGATGCACGATTGGATCGGTGGGCGAACGTCGGTGATGAGCGCGGTTGGCCTTGTGCCCATGGCTCTGCAAGGCTTTGATGTCGATGATTTTCTGGCCGGCGCTTCCGCGATGGATGAGCGTACTCGGACGCAGGATGTCGCCGAAAATGCCGCGATGCTTCTCGCGCTGATGTGGTATTACGCCGGCAATGGTAAGGGCGATAAAGACATGGTGATCCTCCCCTACAAGGACCGGCTGGCATTATTTGCGAAATATTTACAGCAACTGGTGATGGAATCGCTTGGAAAAGAAAAAGACCTCGACGGCAAAATCGTGCATCAGGGCATTGCTGTTTACGGCAACAAGGGATCCACCGACCAGCATGCCTACGTGCAGCAGTTGCGTGACGGTGTATTGAATTTTTTTGTCACCTTCATTGAGGTGAATAAGGATCGGCGCAGTCCAGCGATCGAAATCGAAGATGCCGTCACAAGTGGCGACTACCTTCACGGGTTTCTACGAGGGACGCGAAGTGCGCTGTACCAGAGCGGGCGCGAATCCATCACCATGAGCATTCCGGAGGCGGACGCGTTCCATATCGGCGCGCTGATTGCACTTTATGAACGCGCCGTGGGGTTTTACGGCTCCCTGGTTAACATCAATGCCTACGATCAACCCGGCGTTGAAGCCGGCAAAAAGGCGGCCACAAAACTTCTGGAACTTCAAAGGGCCGTGCGCGCCAAGCTAACCAGCGGGTCCGGAAAAACCGCCGAGGAAGTGGCGCGTTCTATCGACGGAGACCCGGAAGACGTGTTTCATGTGCTGCAACATCTGGCGAGCAACGATCCGCATATTCACGTTTTGCAAGGCGATGAACCGGCCGACGATCAATTCTCGTACACCGGGTAGAATGCTGCAGACGAAGGCAGAACATGGTGCGGCCGTCTTCCGAAGATCCAAGTGATGTGCCAAACGTTGCCTGGAGCGACGTAGTTCGTTTTATTCGGCAACTCAGCCACGACCTCCGCAATCACCTGAATGCGATCGAGCTGCAATCCGGCTACATCAGCGAGCTCGAGCGCGATGACGAACTCAAGAGCGAAATCAAGCGGTTGCGTGAGATGATCGCTGGAATGACCTCGACTCTGCAATCGCTTTCCAAGGCAGTCAGTGCGATCAAACCCAATTTGATTCCATATCCGGCTGCGGATTTCATGGAAGATTTACGTAAGAATATCGATCATGATTTCGCCGGGCAAAATGCGGAAATCATTTGGAACGTTCAGCTCGCCGGCGCGATCCTAAAGGTTGATCCTCAGCTTTTGCAGGAAACGTTTACGGAAATTTTTGGCAATGCTCTTCGACATAATCGTGGCGAGGGGCCACTCGTCGCGACTGCCACGATCGACAAAAACCAATTCGTCTTTAGGCTCGAGGAGCCAAAAGCTCAATTTGAATTGCCTACCGACAATTGGGGCCGTGAGCCCCTTGGGAAAATCGGACAGGGACATTACGGTCTTGGTCTGAACCGAGTCCGCGCTATCGTACAGGCCCACGGCGGGAAACTATATGCCCAATATGATCCGAAGACTCGGTCGCTCGTTACAACGGTGGCTTTGCCATTGTAACCGTGTA
>QHOR01000153.1:5467-11987 GCA_003219395.1 Verrucomicrobiota bacterium
GCTCGTTGGACGGCTCGCAGAATCCGTGGCTGCAACTCTTCCGCCGACGCGTACTCCTGAGATGAAAACTGGCAATCATCGCGTCCTGATCATCGACGATGAGCGCCCGGTGCTCATGACGCTTGAGGCATTGCTGACGCGCCACGGTTATCACGTGGACACAGCACCCACGGCCTCGCAAGGACTCAAATTACTAAGGTCTAAACCGCCCAGCCTGATCTTGCTCGACCTCCAATTGCCCGACGCGGATGGCTTGGAGACGCTCGATCGCATCAAAACCGAGGTTCCCCAAATACAGGTGATTATTTTGACGGCGCACGATTCATTGCACAACGCCATCGAGTCAATTAAACGAGGCGCTTATCATTTTATCAGCAAGCCGTACGCCGCTGAGGAGCTGCTTAGCCTGGTGGAAAGAGCATTGGAAAAACAGTTCCTCTTGCGAGAAGCCAGAACGGCGCTTGGAAATGGCTGAAGCCCGGCCCACGCTCATTTTCAAGAGCAAGCCGATGCAGGAAATCGACGAATTGATCAATGCGATGGCCCCCTCAGACGCCAACGCTCTCATCGTAGGTGAAAGCGGCGTGGGCAAGGAGGTAATCGCTAATGCTATTCACGCCCGGAGCCGGCGCGCAGAAAAGCCAATGGTAAAACTCAATTGCGCGGCGTTTCCTCAAACGATGATCGAGGGCGAGCTTTTCGGGTATGTGAAAGGGGCGTTCACCGGTGCGATGCACGATTTCCCTGGAATGATTGCGGCCGCCGATGGCGGCACGCTTTTTCTTGACGAAATCTCCGATATGCCGGCGGAACTGCAGACGCGATTTTTGCGCGTGCTGCAAGAGCGCGAGTACCGGCCCCTTGGAAGCACACAAACCATGAAAGCGGATTTCCGGGCCATTGCTTCCAGCAACAGGCCAATCCCTCAAGCAATCGCGGAGAACCGGCTGCGTTCCGATTTGTATTACCGGCTAAATACGTTTCAAATTGAAGTGCCGCCGCTTCGCAAACGGAAACAGGATATCCCAGTGCTGATCGCCGCGTTTGTTAGGCAATTTGCTCAACAGCTCGGCAAACCCGAGCCGGATATTGCGCCAGAAGCGTTTCAAAAATTGCTGGATTACTCGTGGCCGGGAAACGTTCGCGAACTGCAAAACGCGATCGAATATGCCGTGGTACTGGCCAGACAAGGCATGATTGGCGTCAAGGAGCTGCCAACCGAAATACAGTTGCCTGCTGCTCTGCAACAGGCGGAGATCGCCGGGAAACCGCGTTCAGGCGTGCAGAGCCTCGATGACGTTGAGCGAACCGCGATCATTCAGGCGCTTGCAGAATGTCACGGCAACAAGAAAAAAGCAGCGGAGCTCCTCGGCATCCAACGGCCCACGCTCTACAACAAAATGAAGCGCTACGCCATCCAGTTGTAATGTCGTTCCACCGGGTGCAATCAACGATTCGACGCTTTACCCGTTCAACGTCGCGAAGTCACCTCCTCATTCAGGTCTGGTGATTCGTCGTTCGGATTTCATCATTCGTAATCACGACTTCCAATTTAATCTCTTGGAATGCCAGCTGATCGTGAATTAGTCCGAGAAACTCGAGCGTGCGTGCTTCAGGCATTTGTGCGCAACGCAAGTCGATTCGCGCCGGTTTGCACACGAGTTCTGGATGAGTCTCCCCTAATTCGCCGTCGAGCAGGAACGACACGTACGCATTAAAGCGCTCTTGCAAGGCAAGCAATTGTTCGTCAGAACCATCCCACTCGTTAGGCTCATTCATCACGAGAACCACCTCACCCGTCTTTGGGTCGCTCGCAATGACATCGATTACGCCTGTGCGATCTCTTGCCTCTGGGTTCGGATTCTCCATGGAGATGACTGAATGTTGAATATCGGATGCCTGCGCGCGAAAACTTCGACGCCTGCCACGCCGTAGCCTTACGAAGCTGGCTTCGATCTTCAACTGAAACCAAGTCTCGCAATTTTTCGAAAAAGATTTGTTTCGGCGCGACGGCGAAAGTCCGAGGCGGACTGGCCTTACCAAGCGAGACGCGTGCGTACCTCAGAACCGCGAGTTGAACGCCATGCGGATGGCGACTTAATTGAACCGAATGGCCAAGCGGAAAAGATCCCATCTGACGCTCCTCGGGCGGAGCGAAACCAAAATCCCAAATTCCCCTAACGAGGCGCGGCTTGAGACTTTCCCGAACCCCGCGCCCGGCCGGAGTTACCGGATTCATTTCGAAACGGACGATTTCACTTCGGTTTGTCCGATCACTGGACAACCGGATTTTGCCCAAATAGACATCGATTACGTCCCGGAACACTTATGCGTCGAAACTAAATCTCTTAAGTTTTATCTCGCTTCCTATCGGAACGAGCGCGCGTTTAACGAAGCAGTCACCAACCTCATTCTGGACGATTTTGTAAAGGCATGTTCACCGCGTGAGGCAGCCGTCACCGCGCAATTCTCGGCACGCGGTGGAATTGGACTCACCGTGCATGCGGAGCATCCGGATAAAGGCAAAGTGAGTCGAGACGGCCGATGAAATCGGTAGGGCGCGACCGCCGGGCGCGCCGCCGAACGGCCCCACGCTTTCACCGAAGCCTTGTGTTAGCGAGCACCTAAAAGATGAAACGCACTATTGTCCTCTTAAGCGGCGGAATTGATTCCACAACGACTCTGGCAATCGCCCTAGCGGAGCACTCCGAAGCATACGCGCTCTCATTCGACTACGGCCAGCGCCACCAGATCGAAATGGAAGCGGCTCGCCGCGTGGCAAACTCGTTAGGCGCAAAAGAGCATCGCGTCGCAAAGATCGATCTGCGCATCTTCGGCGGCTCGGCGCTTACCGACAATGTCGCTGTGCCAAAGAAGCGATCGGAAATAGAGATCGCAGACGGTATTCCAGTCACTTATGTTCCTGCGCGCAACACGATTTTTTTGGCTTACGCGCTTGCCTGGGCGGAAGTGATTCAAGCCGCGGACATTTTTCTCGGTGTAAATGCGATCGACTACAGCGGCTACCCTGATTGCCGTCCGGAATTCATCGAAGCGTTCCAGACTGTCGCCAACGTTGGAACTAAAGCCGGCGTGGGAGGCAGGCGCTTTCACGTTCACACGCCGCTGATCAAGCTTTCCAAGGCTGAAATCATTCGCAAAGCTGTCGAGCTCGGCGTCAATCTTTCACTCACTCACAGTTGTTATGACCCGTCGCCGGAAGGTCTCGCCTGCGGCGGGTGCGATTCCTGTCTCCTGCGGCTCAAAGGCTTTCGTGAAGCTGGAATACCAGATCCGATTCGCTACGTGAAATAGGCCATTGTTGTCATGTTGATGGAAGCGAAACGTCTCTGGCTGATGGCGCTCGATGATTGTAGAAAGGAATGACTGAGATTCTTCGCTTCGCTCAGAATGACAACCTGCAGAACGTAATGACAACGATGCTCCATAAATTGAACGGGAAATGCTGCGCGACACTTCGATGAAGCCCCTGTTTAGAATTTTTGAGCTCTCAAAGAATGAACAGCGCGTCATTCTCATCGTGATGCTCGTCTTGATCACCGTAGTTTTCGTGAAATACGGACGCCGGATTCACAGTGTTCCCATTCGCCCCCCAACCCCGCCGGAGATTAAATATCCTCAATCCGGCTAAACCGGAGGCGCGCACTAGAATCTATTGTTCAAGCAGGCCGGGAATTCGCCCGTAGCCCACGAAGACCGGACTAATTTTGGCGTCGCCGCTGTTCGGTGGCGGAGGCATTTTGAAATCGAAAACGCTGACGCCCCAGCGTTGTTTGCCGTCATAAGTACGACCGTCGCTTGATCCGATCATGACCCGCTTTTTCGTTCGTTTTTCACGGCCCAGGTAAATCATCGTGTGCGTGATCGGTGGGTCGCGATCAATATTATAAGTGCCGCGCCAGAAGAGCAGGTCGCCCGGCTTGAGAGCGTCGAGTTCAAACGAGTCTTCCTTCCGGCTCAAGACCGCGTTGAAATCTCCCGCTTTGCGCACCCAGACGTATTGCTGGCTCGAATCACGCGGCACATCTTCGAACCCGTTTTCCCTCAGAAGATAATAAATGAAGCCGGAGCAATCCATTCCGCCGTTTGCTGGATCGGCGGAGCCGTATGTATAACCGAGATTCTGCTTTGTTAGCAAGCCCGGCATCGAGAATCTGGCGCACTCTAGGCGGATCACTGTCGAATCCCTCAATCTCATCAGGCGAAAGCGTCACGTTGGGCGCGCCTTTTCCCTGGCCGCCGGGATGCGGCGAGCGTGTAGCGTTTGGAGTTTCAGTTGGACTGGAGACCGGGCTTTCTTCGGGGGTAGCTGTTGGCGTCGGAGATGCTTTTTTGCGCTTCGCTTTCGGTGTCGCAGTTGGGGATGGAGTTGGTGAAGCCTTCTTCCGCCTGGGCGAAGCCGTTGGCGACGGCCCGCCTGCATCGCTATGCGAAGCGTTGCGGGCAGGGCTGGGCGACGCTTTCTTCGTTGACTGCTTCCGATGCTTACGCGCCGGAGTTGGTGTTGGTGCAAAAGCCCTTTTGATCTTCGTGCCTAACGACTCTTCCGCCGCATTCGCAACATCAGTTAATCCGAAAAACAGGGCTCCCAGCAGGAGCAGTCCGACGAATCTCAGAGCGGCCATGGACCCAAAGGGCTAAGCACGTGGCGTCAGTATGTCATTCCGGGCGAAGTCGGGGAATCTCTGATTTGATTCCAACCGCTCGCTATGAACCAGCGAGAGACGTCTCCACGGTGTGGACATGCCATTATGCTAGTTCCTGAAGAATTGCTTTATTGAGGCGGATCCCACTTTCGAAATTCTCGAGAGGAAAATTTTCGTTAGGCGAATGTGCGCGGCAATCGGCCAAGGCCAGCCCTACGAGCAGTGTTTCGACGCCCAGAATTCCGCGAAACTGCGAAACAATTGGAATGCTGCCGCCTTCGCGGATGAGCGCGGGGTCGCGATCGAATGCTTTACGCAGAGCCCGTTGCGCAGCTTCGCCGACCGGCGAGTGCGGATCGGTAAGATACCATGGGCCACTATGCCCATCGGTAATTTCCATCGTAACTCCTTCAGGCAGGTTTTTTCGCAAATGCGTCCTCGCCAGCTTAAGAATTTCATCGCCTTCCTGTTCCGGAACCAGACGGAACGTCAATTTCGCCATGGCATGACTGGCAATGACCGTCTTTGTGCCTTGCCCCTGATGTCCTCCGCCAATTCCATTGATCTCGGCTGTAGGTCTAGCCCAGATTCGTTCCGGTGAATTGTAACCGGCTTCGCCGAAAAGCTCGGGCACGCCGGTTTCCTTGATGATCAGTTTGTCCCCATCGACAGGAAGTTTGCGCCACGCCTCGCGCTCCCAATGCTCCAACGGTTTGACGCGATCATAGAATCCATCGATTGCCACACGCCCTTCGCGATCGTGAACCGTGGCGAGCAGTTGCGCGAGAGCGGTGATTGGATTGGCAACGGCTCCCCCAAAAACGCCGGAATGCAGATCCATCTTCGGTCCGGTCACCTTGATTTCGAGAGCGGTTACCCCACGCAAGCCGTAGCTTAAGGTTGGCACGCCGCGCTCGATCATTCCGGTATCGGAAACTACTGCAACGTCGCTTTTGAGTGCGTCACGGTTTTCGTTCAAAAAACCGCCAAGGTTCGCGCTGCCGATTTCTTCTTCGCCCTCAATCACCAGATGCAAATTAACTGGCAGGTCGCCGTTTTGTTGGATCGTTTCCTGAATGCCCAGAATGTGTGAAAGGATCTGACCTTTGTTGTCCGTAGCGCCGCGCGCAAAGACGTAACCGTTTTTTAAGACGGGCTCGAACGGCGGCGAATCCCAAAGCTCCAGAGGATCCGGCGGTTGAACATCGTAGTGGCCGTAGATCAAAACGGTGCGACGCCCTGGCTGATGTTTGTTGCGTGCCCAGACAATGGGATGCCCGCGCGTAGCAACCAGCTCTGTCTCCAGGCCAATGCTGGCGAGTTTTTCCACCAGCCATTGTGCGCACTCCTCCAGTTTTTGCTTGTACTGATCGTCCGTCGAGACACTCGGAAAACGCAGGAAAGAATAGTACTCCTCAAGGTAATCGTCACGCATAGCGACAAGCTAATCAGTTTTCGCAATTTGCCTACGTTTTCCGTCGGATCTGGCCGCGGACGAGATACAGAAGTGACGCGATGGTCAGCACGATCCCGGTGACGATAAATTCGCGAGCGGTGGCATGGACGAGAATCCAAACGATGGCGACGATCGCCAGCCCAGGAACAATATTCATTCCAGGAAAATTGAAAGGCTGAGCGCCATCGGCTCGTACATCGCGTTGCACCAACACCCAGCAGGCAGCGCAGCAAAGCAGATACATCAACAACACGGCGACGTTCGAAAGCACTGCCAGCTTTTCAAAGGTGCCGCTGACTGACAACGCAAACCCCAGCACTGCATAAGTAATAATCGCGACGTCTGGCGATCGATAGCGCGGATGAACGTGCGCGAAAAACTGCGGCAACGCGCCATC
>QHOR01000153.1:11994-15008 GCA_003219395.1 Verrucomicrobiota bacterium
CATCCCGGCCAAAAGCAAAGATCATACGTGGTGAGCTCAGGATGTCGCTGGTCACAAATCCGAATGCCGAAACGGTGGCCCCGGCCAGAAGAATCGTGCGCCCTAAGTTGCCGAGAAAAGTCGCCGCCGATTCTGCGAGTGGAGAGTCAGGGTGATTGGCAAGATCGGGACCGAGTGTCCCCTGCCCTACGATTTGGATCAGGACGTAAATGATCGTCGTAACGACAAGGGCCAGGTACGCGGAGCGTGGGACAGTGCGCGCCGGATTCTTTACTTCACCGCTCGGAATCAATGCCACCTCAATTCCGACAAAGGCAAAAATCAAAAGAATAACGGCATCGCCTAACGACTTGCTGCCGGGCCAACCAGTCCAGGTAAGATTCGACGGATGAATAAAAAATATTCCCACACAGACGAACAGGAGCAGAGGCAGAAGCTTCGCCACCGTGATCACGGTCACTGCACCCGCACCTTCGCGCACACCGCGGATGTTGATGAGTACCAGCGAAGCGTAAACGGAAAGCATGACAACCAGCCGCATCACAGGGCTGCCGAGGAACGGAACCACGAGCGCTACTGAATTTGCGAGAACGTTGACGACGCCAGCAACTGCGCCGAGCGCAGTTAGAAAATAAAGCATCCCGGCGAGAAATCCGACGTAACGACCAAACGCGACTTCCACATACGCGTACAGACCGCCGGTTAACGAGACGCGGCTACCGGCGATCGCGAAGCAAGTGACAAACAAAACCATCGCAATCGCACAACAAACAAAGGCAAGTGGCGCAGCCGGTCCCAACCCTCTCGCTACTGTCGCTGGAATTACAAAAATTCCAGCGCCGATAGTCGAGCTGACAATATTTGCAGTGAGAGCCGGAATCCCGATCCCGCGAACTAACTGATGATCAACGCGCTCTGCTTGTTGGATCGACAGCGTCGATTCATCGGCCATCAACGAATCGTGCGCGATTCAGTTGTTTAACGCAAGACGACAAGCTAAGCTTCGCCGCCGAGGGTCGTGCTTTTGAAAATGGCGGCTAACTGTAGCGTGATGTTGGCGGAGGCACGCCTCTCGCTGGCGAGGGAAAGGAGAAGGATGAACATCCATCCGAAAAGGCCGCTGATTAGGCAAATCGCTCACTTTTATCGTCTCCGCTATCCGAAGGTGCCAGGCGGGCAACCCCGGAGCATTTGCCTCCCGTTGGGCGGTCCCACCATAAACTCCGGAATCCACAACCCCAACATGCTGTGGCTGGTCCGGTATAAAAACCCTGCAAATGGTATGTTTTCGCTTGTCACCATCTTACGACTGCTGTATTGACCTCGTAAGGCCCCAGGTTTGGCCTAGCCATGCATTTACAATCGCTCGAGCTGCTCGGCTTTAAATCTTTCGCCGACAAAACCCTTCTTAATTTTCACGAAGGCGTTACTGCTATTGTTGGCCCGAACGGTTGCGGAAAATCGAACGTGCTCGACGCAGTCCGTTGGGTTCTCGGCGAGCAATCCGCAAAATCCTTGCGGGGCGATGAGATGGCCGATGTCATTTTCAACGGCAGCGAGACGCGCAAACCGGTCGGGTTCGCCGAGGTCTCTCTGACCTTCACCGATTGCGCTGAAGAGCTCGGGATCGACTGGCACGACGTTCGCGTAACGCGCCGGGTCTATGGCGACGGCAACTCGGAATATTTACTAAATAAAACCCTTTGCCGGCTTCGCGACATTCAAAGTCTATTCGCCGATACCGGCGTGGCACGATCCGCGTACTCAATGATGGAACAGGGTAAGATCGACATGATCCTGAGTTCGCGTCCGGAAGATCGACGCACAGTCTTTGAGGAAGCAGCAGGAATCACGAAATACAAGACGCAAAAGCGCGAGGCGCTGCGCAAGCTGGAAGCGACCGATGCAAATCTCCTGCGCATCGGAGACATTATTAAGGAAGTAAAACGCCAAATCGGTTCGTTGCAGCGACAGGCAGGCAAAGCGCGCCGTTATCAGGCATTGCACGACGACCTGCGCGTCCTGGATACACATTACTCGCGCCAGCAACTCGAACTATTCGAAGCGGATCTCGCCAATTGCCAGGCGGAGATTGCGCGCCTCGGGGAATCAGAAGATTCGACGCGCGCCAAAATCGAGACCGCCGAAAACGACCTGGCCGAGCAGCGCCGCGCATTGGAGGAAATCGATGCCCAGATCGCAAGGAACCGCAGCGAACTTCAGCGTCTGGAAAGCGAAGTTACCGCACATCGCAATCGAATCCAATTCAACCGGCAGCGGACAGACGAATTGAACGAATTGATTGAACGTTCCCGAAAGGATATTGCTGCCGCCGAAGCCAAACGCGCGCAGCAAGGTAAAGAAATTCAGGACGCGAACGCGCTCATTGAGCAGACGCGCCAGGCTCTAGAGACCAAAGAAGCGGCGCTAAATCAACTTACCGGACGGCTCTCGGACCTTCGCCTCGAGAGAAGCGACCAGGAATCGAAACTCGAGCTGTCGCAAAAAGCGGCGTCAGAAATCCAGAACCGAATCGCCGATCTCGAGGAGGAACTTTCCGGACTTAAAATTCGCCGTGAAACGACTGAGGAAAATCGCCACGGTTTGGAGATCGAAATTTCCAACATAGAGACCGCCCGCACCCGGATTCAGGACGGGATTACCGCGGCACGCGCCACGTCCTCGAATCTGCAGCGTACACTCGATCAGTGCCGAGGGATCGTTGAGAACAGGCACGAGACTGTCCGAGATCACCAACAACTTGTCGCCGACGCGGAGAAAGAGCTTACCGCCATTGAGCGCGCCCAGGCAGAAAAGGAATCGCGCCTTGAGGTTTTGCGTCAGCTTAACAAAGAGGGCGAGGGTCTGGGGGAAGGATCCCAAGCCGTGCTCAAGGGCCTGCATTCCGCGGTCGCGGGACGAATCAAACCTGCCCTGGCGGGCGCTCTGGTTGCAAGTTTGGATGTGGATCAGAATTTCATTCCGGCCGTTGAAGCTGCACTGGGCCGAAACTT
>QHOR01000154.1 GCA_003219395.1 Verrucomicrobiota bacterium
GTGGACGGCTCAGCCGTCTCTCTCCTGACTATCAACTCTCAACCATCAGCTATCGACTAATCTCATCCTTCTCCCCGCCTTCACTCCCGAAACGGTTCCGGCAATTGGCCCAATGGGAAGTCGTATCCAGTTACAGCAGCGCAACTGCTCCCGATTCACACGGGATTTCTCGCGCCGATCCACTTTTTCAAGCTCGCAAAGAACTAAAATCAGAAGTAGCGGCTTGCGCTGCTCGCTGCAAGAATTTTTTCGCAGTTATCTGGCTGGCATCGCCACAAACCGCCGGCCAAGTGCATTAATCGAGCCGTCGGCTGCCAGTATTACTTCCTGTTCTGCGTAAGATCGAAGGATTGCGTCTCGTTTCTCTGCCGCGCTGATGGCGTTTGCGATGTACCGAAAGTAATAGGCCGCGTCCTCCATTATCACGCGGCGAAATGTCTTTTCGATTTGCGCCTCGAGGTCCGCGGCTGTGTGCAGTTCTTCCTCGTGGTTTTGCCGCCACGCTCTCAAAGTCTCAGTCTTTGATAATATCCTGCCCAAAAATTCATCGCTCGCGGTAAGCGCTTGTGTCGCCTCGAGGAAATGGATCGCGCTTGTAAACCATCGCAATGTTTTCTCGTCGGCAGATTCGTAAGCAAAATCTTCTACGATGAGGCAGCCGCCATCGTCGAGACTGTCCGCCGCGTGTCGGATCGATTCATCGAGCGGATGAATGTGATGCAGAGAGCGAGTGAACAAGATCGCATCGAAACGGCCGTCATCAAACTCAGGCCAAGTAGCAATGCGCGCATCCGCGCCGAGCTGCTGTGCCGCGGTAACAGACTCGGAATCACTGTCAATCGCGACAACCGTATGGCCGTGCTTCGACAGATGCACAGCCAATTCGCCTGTTCCACAACCCACCTCAAGGAGGCGTCCGCATTCGGAAGGAAGAAATCGCTCAACAAAATCGTACGTGTAACGCGTTTCGAACCGCATCTTTCCGTAGTTTAACTCCACGCTTGCGCTTCCCGCCTCAAGATTTATCTATGTTTCTCCAAATTCATTCTCAATTGGACTCTTCTCAGAACTTCATCATCACCGGTGGCGCTGGCTTTATCGGATCGAATCTCACCTTGGCGCTGCAGGAAAAATTCCCGGACGCGCGGCTGATTGTAATCGACGATTTTCGGTCGGGTGATTTCAAGAATCTCGCCGGGTACCGCGGCGATTTCGTGGCGCAAAATCTGGCGAATCTCGATTGGCGAAGGCAATTCGGCGACCAAAAGTTCGATGGCATTTTCCACCTGGCATCCATCACAGACACAACCAACCACGACCAGTTCGAGCAGGTGCACGATAACGTGGAGAGTTTCAGGCACATCCTGAATTTTGCGCGTCCGACCAAGACGCGAATCATCTACGCTTCTTCGGCAGCGACCTACGGCCCTGCGACTGAGGCAAGTGTAGAATCAAATGGGGCCGCGCCGGCAAACGTTTACGCGTTTTCCAAGGTGGTTATGGATAATATCGCCAGGCGCGCTGCCGCCGAGTCGTCCGATTGGATCATCGTAGGCTTGCGGTACTTCAACGTTTATGGACCGCGCGAAGCACACAAGGGGATGCCGGCCAGCATGATCTATCATTTGTCGCGACAAATAAAGGCCGGCCAGCGGCCGCGGATTTTCAAGCACGGCGAGCAGAAACGCGATTTTGTTTATGTGAAGGACATCGTCGAAGGCAGCATTCGTGGGCTCGATGCACGAGCTAGCGGAATTTACAACTTGGGCTCGGGGCAGGCGCGGTCGTTCAACGATCTGGTTGGCGTTCTAAACAACTGCTTGGGCACCAATTTCGAGCCGGATTACATCGACAATCCACACGCTCATTATCAAAACTTCACAGAGGCCGATCTCTCGAACGCACGCAGTGCGCTCGGGTACGAGCCGCGGTTTCCTCTGGAGGACGGTGTGCGCGATTACATGCAGTGGTTGTATCCCGGGTAGCGGGTGCGGCTCACGCGCTGGCGAGCCCGTCCCGCGATCGCGAACTTTTCTGGCGCTATACACCCAGTTAAATTCGCGCACCAACCGAAGACTGTTTCGGCGCACGCCGCCGAAACCATCACGCGAAGCGCGTGCGCTACCCGTCCCAGAAAAATTTCGTCGGCCGATCGATTTCCGCAGGCAGACTTTTGTGCACGGGACAATTGAGGGCAGTCTGCTCCAGCACTTCGCGATACGGCGAATCGGGTGGAAGCGGAATATGAACTTCCGACGGGAGCGTGACGATGCGACGTGGCGCATCCTTGGACATTTCCTTTTGTACTGACACAGTCATTCCGCGCAGATCGACGCCGAGTTCCTGCGCCTTGATTCCCATCGTCGTGGTCATGCATGTCGCCAGGGCGGTGGCGACAAGATCAGTCGGCGAAAACGCTTCACCTTTGCCTTTGTTATCACTGGGCGCGTCAGTGGAAATTTTCGACTGCGATGGTCCGTGCGTAGCGTCGCAATGCAAATCGCCGCTGTAACTGACATTAACCTTGACCATGCGGAATTATGCGGCGCGTTTCGCGACTTGTCATGGTGGGAAATGACGAAATCCTGATGATCAACGACAAAGGAAGCTCGAATGTCCCAATGACCGCAAGCGATTCGGGCTTGGTCGTTGCTCCTTCATTCATCATTCGTGCTTCGTCATTTCAATTGGCGTCTCCTGAATTTTGTCCGCGTGCTTTGCAAGCTCATCGCGAAACACCCGTGTGAGATCAACATCGTGGAGAATGATCATGTCGCTATCGTGTCTTTTATGGTCGTCGTTTTGCCAGCCTTCATTCCACCAGCAGAAACCGATCACGCCGGGCCATCGATTTGAGAAAAGATCTTCCAGCGCCGACTTTGCCCAGCCCGCTGCGTTGATACGCCGATTGTGCAGGTCGCAACCGAATTCGGCAATGATGATTGGCTTGCCAGGTGCGAGCTTCATCAGACGCGGATAGGCCTCGCGCATCTTAAAGGCTAGACTTTCGGTGCTGTCGGTTGTCATAGGCGTGGTTGGTCCATAGGCGCTGAGAGCGACCCAGTCGCAATAGTCTTCGCCAGGAAAATAATTCTCGAACCGATTCCAATATTTCTCTGGCTCATCGAGCCAGTTCACGTGCCAGACCCAGTGCAAATTATTGGCCCCCTCAGCGCGCATCAGATCGACAATGTGCCGGTACGCCGCGACATAGCGTGCTGGACCTTCTCTGGCGCCGCCATTCCACTTACCGTTCCAGCTGAACCAGTCTCCGTTCGGCTCCGTTCCCCATTCAATCAGAATCGGAGAGCCAAAATTTTTCGCGTCGCGCGCCCATGCGCGAAGATCGTTATCGAATTTGCCAGAGACGATTCTCTGAAGCGAAAAGAATTTCTCTGAATGTTTCTGATCGACATCCGACCGAAGCATCAGCCGGACGTATGGGATCTTTCCGAGATCACGAATCCAGCTACACATCGCAACCGGAAATCTCCGAGACTCGAACCAGTTGTTTGCGAAATAAATCCACGCGACTTGTTTGCCGACCCCTTCTTCGTATCCGACCACATCCTTCGGAGTAACATCGTGCTCAGTTGGGTCGTGCTCGTCCGTGCCAACACCACCCCAATAGAAGCCGTGGTACAGTTTGCCAGCCGGCGGCAGGCCAACGTGGTGCTCTTGCGCCTGCACTGTTGCCGCGCAAAACGCCAGCAGCAGGTGAATTGTCTTCACTGCACAACTGTAAGGCGCGCAGACTTCGCCTGCCAAATGGGCAACCGGGTTCTCTCCCTTTTGCGAAACACGTACGGTATGAAAAAGAAAATTACCGGAAAAGATCTAACAAAGGAACCGCCACGCAGTCCGCGTATTCGCGTTGGCGGTTACGCAATTCTTGGCCGCACAATCGATAAATGCCGCGCGTTGGTAGCCGGAAACATTGGCGAATATCACTTCGATTGTCCTCTCGATAATGTGCTCTTCGGTTTCAAAGGCGTGAAGGGCGACGACTTCAAAGCGCAAATCGAGCAGGGCGCGAGTGACCAGGAAGTCGTGGAATGGCTCAATCAGAATGGCGAAGAGAAAACGCCGGCGGAAATTAAACGTTGGGCTGACGAAGTGGAGGCAAGCAGTCTCTACAACCATCCGGAAGACGAAAAGCGCGACTACTTCAGCGAACAGGTCAAGAAACTCGGGCTCGATCCGGCGAAAACCACTACGTTCGAGTGGCTGGAAGTGGATGACAGAGTCTCCCATCAGTAAAAGGCCGCATAACGAGACGCTGCAGCGTCCGCTGTCGCAGTGGACAGCACGTTACGCGATTGTGTGCTCTGGATCAGCTGAGAAGAGTATCCGATACAGCGTCGCTACGTTTTGATCAGCGGCGGGGGAACATCTTCGCTTATTCCGGTGTCCACGCCGCGGCGGAGTTTGCTGTGGCGCACACTGTACAGAAAATAAATTGTCAGGCCGATTCCGAGCCACACCACGAATCGGATCCAGGTCATCACAGGAAGACTGAGCATCAGTGCGACGCAGAGGATAACACCAAGAATCGGAAACACCGGAACAAATGGAACACGAAACGGGCGCGGACGCTCAGGCGCGGTGCGGCGCAGCACGTTTACACCAACGCAAACCAATATAAATGCAAAGAGCGTACCGATATTCGTCAGGTCAGCTAGATCGCCGATGTTTGTAATCATCGCCACAAGACCAACCACAACGCCCGTCCAGATAGTGGTGACATACGGGGTGCGGAATCGTGGGTGAACTCTGGCGAAATATTCCGGCAGCAAACCATCGCGTGCCATCGCCATGAAGATGCGCGGCTGACCGAGTTGAAACACTAGGAGCACCGAAGTTGTTCCAGCGAGCGCGCCAGCGCTGACTAGCGCTTGCGCCCATGGTTTGCTGGCAAAGGCGGTGGCAACAGCAGCCGCATCCCCAGCATAGACGGTGTATTTCTTTATTCCGGTCAGAATGGTTGACATCAGGACATAGAGCAGAGTGCAGATGATCAAGCTTGTGATGATACCAATCGGCATATCGCGCTGGGGATTTCTGGTTTCTTCGGCTGTGGTCGAAACCGCATCAAACCCGATGAAGGCAAAAAAGACGATCGCTGCCCCGCTCATCACGCCGGCAAAGCCATGGGGCACATACGGGTGCCAGTTCGTGGGATTGACCATGAATGCGCCGAATGCAATGACGAAAACGACAACCGCGATCTTGATAATAACAATCGTCGTGTTAGCGCGAGCGCTCTCGCGAATCCCATAAACCAGGATTGCGGTGACCGCAGCGACGATGAGGAGCGCAGGAAGATTAAAAGCGATTGAGTGACCTGCGAGGAGAGGCAAGGCAGTGGACGAATAACCCTCCAGGGGCGGGCCGCCCTTAGCGAGCAAATCGGTAGCAGTCTGGTGATCGTTGACTAACCAGAGCGGAAACTTCAGATGAAAAAGGCTATCGCATAATTGCACGAAATAGCCGGACCAACCGACCGCCACCGCCATGTTGCCGACCGCATACTCAAGGATGAGGTCCCACCCGATGATCCACGCCACCATCTCCCCCAGTGTGGCGTACGAATAGGTGTACGCCGAGCCGGACACGGGAATCATCGATGCGAGTTCGGCATAACAAAGCGCGGCAAAGCCGCACGCGATGCCGGCCACAATAAATGAAACGGCAATCGCCGGACCCGCGCCTGCGCGACCAAAGACAATATTTGCGCCAGACAACCACGCCTGAAGAAAGTTAATCACTGGTGTCTCGAGCCGCGATGAAAACACCTGACCGGCTGCCGCGGTTCCGGTCAGCGCGAAGATCCCTGCGCCAATGATCGCACCAATCCCGATCGCGGTTAGATCGAGCGGGCCGAGCGTCCGTTTGAGTTGACGAT
>QHOR01000155.1 GCA_003219395.1 Verrucomicrobiota bacterium
CTGTTCATCCAGTAACTGAAAACACACAGGTCGAGGCCGATGCATGCGCCCAACAGCGCCCAGCCCGGTGGCAGCCAGCCTTGCAGGGCCCAGCAGAGCGCCGCGGCCAACATACCTGCACTCAACCACACGCCAAACCAGGGGTGTCCAAAAAATCTTTGTCCTACTGCCAGGGTAATCCCCTGAGCAGGTGGGAACCGAGAGGCATAACTAGGCTGTTGAAGGATATAAGTGCTTTCGAAGAAGCGCCAAAGCGGGTGCGCTGGATTCGTTAGGCGCGCTTGCGCGAAAGTGTCCGCCTGCAGGAGGTAACTAAACTCATCGTAAATGGTCGGTTTCGGGATTGGCCAAATTGGAAGAAGCGCCGCCCGCACCACGAGCACGAACAACCCCAATCCGGCCCAACTCAAAATCTTATGACGAGCAAGAGTGGACAGCGCGTGAACACATTTTTGCCACAACTGACTCCACCTGGACGGCACGGTCTTTGCGAAAACGCCGAGAATTCCGATCAATAATGCGCAATAAACGAGCTGACGAAGGTGCATGTCACGAAAGGAACCTACCTATCACCAGCTTCGCTTAAAGACGAGCCGCATTACATCACGGCGTGCAGCCTGTTGAGAATGGAGAGTGATTTTGACGATTGTTTGCACTAAAAGAGGAACCAATGCAGGCGGTGGATCAGACCCTATCGATCGAAGTGTCAGTAGTCATTCCCTGCCTCAACGAGCAGGATACCTTGGCACGTTGCATCGAAAAAGTACGCAGAGCTTTCCGCGAGGCTAACATTACTGGGGAAATTCTGGTGGCCGATAATGGCAGCATCGATTCGTCTCGAATTATCGCTCAGCACGAAGGGGCTCGTGTGCTAACTATCAACGAGCCGGGTTACGGCAGCGCACTGATGGGGGGGATTGCCGCGGCGAACGGCCGATTGATCGTAATAGGAGACGCGGACAATAGCTACGATTTCCTCGAGCTCCCCAAGATCGTGGAAAAATTGAGAGAAGGATTCGACCTCGTTCAGGGATGCCGTCTTCCCGCCGGCGGCGGCTCCGTTCAACCGGGAGCGATGCCCTTTTTACATCGTTGGGTTGGCAACCCACTTTTTTCTTTTCTTGCACGAACATGGTTCGGCGCACCGGTCAACGACGTTTACTGCGGTCTTCGCGGTTTTACCAAGGCGATGTACGAACGGCTTGACCAGCGTTGCACAGGCATGGAGTTCGCCACGGAGATGATTATTAAAGCCAGCTTGCGGGCCGAAAAAATCACCGAGGTTCCCATCACCCTCCACCCCGACGGACGCACATCGCACGCACCGCATCTGAAAACATTTCGAGACGGTTGGCGCACATTTCGTTATTTTTTAATGTGCAGTCCCCGTTGGTTGTTTCTGATTCCCGGTGGGGCATTTATCGCCCTCGGATTGCTCGGGTATCTTGTCGCCATGCCGGGTTTACGCATCGGGCACAGCACGTTCGATGCTCACACGTTGTTGTTCGCCAGCCTGGCTATCTTGTGCGGGTACCAATGGATCCTCTTCGCCCTTTTCGCCAAAACCTTCGCAATTACCGAGGGATTTCTTCCGCCAGACCGGGACTTGGCACGGTTTTTCGAAATCGTGAATTTGGAAAAAGGATTGGTCTTAGCCGCTCTCGCGATCCTGGCGGGGGGCTGCTTGTTGCTGACTGCGGTCTGGCAATGGTGGCTCACCGGTTTCGGTCAGCTGGATTACGCTCGCACGATGCGATTGGTCGTGCCCGGCGCGACGCTCGTCGCTCTTGGCTTTCAAACAGTCTTCTCCAGTTTCTTCGTGAGCATTCTTGGCATGCGCCGAAGAGAGTCCGTTTTCAGGTGACGCGCGACTAAGCATGCGGTTACCGTTGCAATTGCACTCAAGAAGTGCGAAAAGCCTGACCAGCCAATGAAAATGTTGAAGATGATATGCCGCATTTTTTGTGTTGTCGTATTCCTCCTTCTGATCCATCCGACGTGGGCTAAAGACGAGCGATCGATTAAGGATCTAAGCAAGGCGCTTGCGGGACTTTCGTCCGATGTGAATCCAAAGGAAGCTGAGCTCGTGTCGGTGACGGCGCATATGACCGCGCGCAAGCTCGCGCGGGACTACCACGTGGTCTTAAACCCTGAATTCCAAGCCTTCCTGGTGAACGTCGGCGCGCGAAAACGTGGGTGGTGCGGGCATTGGGCACAAGATATCGGTACGCGCTTGAAAGAACTCAAGCCCACGACCCTGGTTCTTCACTGGGGCGTGGCCTACGATCACACATCGAGCGAGAACAATTGTTTGGTGATCACCGCGCGTAACCAGCCATTCAAGGACGGAATCATCCTCGATGGCTGGCGCAGAGCCGGCCGCTTGTTCTGGTGCCCTGTTATAAAAGATGACGAATACGAAGTGGAACAGCATTATGGGCATTCAGGGATCACTGCGTGGAAAGAGAACATGCAATGGAGCGCCTGGCTGCAGGACTACGAAACGGGCAAGGACAAGCCCAAAAGAGCCGTGAACAACAAAGTTAACGAGACCAGCGGCACTACCCGAGAGGAACGGGCTGGCAACAGCGATTCAACACAGTCTGGGACTCAATAGGTACCAAACAGGGGAAATTTGTTGGTATTGGAGCGCGCTTGTCTTGGCACGCTGTTACTTCGAGCTCTTGTTATCTTATCTGCTGAGGTAAGTCGAGGTGGAGAGCGATCTGTTTTCTTGAATAGGCGTGGTATCCGCGTCCGTCGCGATTAAGAATTTACTGGTGCCAGCCAAATTTGTTCTCATTGGAAGCGGGCTCGCCGGTGGCTTACTGGCAGCATACCTGGGACGCCGGAGGTATGATGTCGATCTGTACGAGCGCCGGTCTGATCCGCGGGAAGGCAACATCGTTGGGGGCCGCTCAATTAATCTGGCAATATCGACACGCGGGATTCATGCGCTCCAACAGATTGGGATCGCTGACGAAGCGTTGCAGCAAGCGATCCCGATGCGTGGCCGGATGATTCATGATAAATCCGGCGCATTGCATTTTGCGCCGTACGACGTCGATCCCCAGAAATGCATCAACTCGATCGGACGCGCCTCGCTTAACACCACGGTAATAGAAGCGGCGCAGCGCTACCCGAATGTGCGCGTTCATTTCAATCGCAAATGTAGCGACGTCGATCTGACCGGACCTGTTTGTCATTTGGAAACAGAAACCGGCACATTGACCGTATCCGGTGACGCAGTGATCGGGGTCGACGGGGCATTTTCCGCTGTGCGCGCTTCCATGCAGCGAAACATCGAAAATTTTCAATACAACGAAAACTATCTCGCGCACGGCTACAAAGAGCTGACGATCCCGCCTGCACCGGACGGGTCATGGCAAATCGAGAAAAATGCCCTGCACATCTGGCCGCGCAAAAGCTTCATGATGATTGCGCTTCCAAACCCGGACGGCTCGTTCACCTGTACACTGTTTTGGGAATTCGAAGGACGGCGCAGCTTCGCCACAACAAAGGCGGATGACGCTGTCCGCCGCTTCTTTGACGAAGAATTTCCGGATGCCGTTCCGCTCATGCCGACACTGCTCGAAGATTTCAAGCAAAATCCCACCGGTTCGCTTGTGACGATTCGTTGCGCACCGTGGTATTACCGCGACCGGGTCTGTCTGCTGGGCGATGCGGCCCATGCCGTCGTTCCATTTTACGGACAGGGAATGAACGCCGCATTCGAAGATTGCCTGGTGCTTGACGAATGCCTGAATGAATTTAGCGACAATCGCGAGCGCGCATTTGCCGAATATTTCGAGCGCCGGAAAGCAAATGCCGACGCGCTGGCCGACCTGGCCATCGGCAATTTTATTGAGATGCGTGACAAGACGGTGTCCCGCGCGTTTCGCTCGAAAAAGAAACTCGACCACCTGCTCGAAGCCGCGCTTCCTGGTGTGTATCTGCCGCTCTATACCATGGTCACCTTTACCCGCATTCCATACGCAAAAGCAGCGCGACGTGCCCGTCTACAAGACCGAATTCTTTACACCGCTCTGGTAATGCTTGCCTTCGTCGGCACAGCTGCGCTCGCAGTTCTGTTCGGCCGCTCCCGGGGTCACTGAAATTTGTGTAGTCAGTTGCCGCTGTAAAACGCTTATCTGTTGCGCTTGGGACCCGGTCGAAGCCCTGCGGAGCCGACGCGGTGATGCGCCTCCTGTTCCAGAGCCGTGACAACCTTAATAAAACACTGCATATCCGTGGCACTGACCCGGCGTGCAACGGCGCGTTCCAGTGCGGATAAATGACGTTGGACGCGTTCCGCCAGCTTTCGCCCTTTTGCTGTTGGCGTCACGATGAAGGTGCGACGATCTTTTTGACCGACTGCGCGCGTGATCAATCCGCGCGCTGCCAGTCGATCAAGAATGCTCGTCAACGTCGACCGCTTGTGGGCGAGGCCACGATGGAGATCGGCCACCTTGGCGCCACGTGAATGAGCAAGCAGTGCTAAAATGTGCGCTTCACCCTGGGTCAACCCGCGTTCTCTCAGGTCATCCAGGTAAAGACCAATTCGGTGCGTCGCACGATGGACTGGATGAACAAGTTTCAATGGCATCGATTGAAAGCGGCTTCACATCCGGTTCCACCCACGAAGTCCGCGCTTCATCACTGAAAAGCCGCTCGGTGGAATAGTAAGCCAGCGGAAAATCCTTTGCCAGCAATTGCGGATTTGCTTTGAGGACATCTTCCAACCTTCTTCCGCCATCGACCGCGTGCGCACGTGAGAGAAGATGCACCCAAAACAATGTGATGGTCTGGTGATATTTTTGCGGTTCGCCAGCGACTGCGGCGAGTCGCCGGAGCGTATGGCGCATTTTAGCGGCAGCCTCCAGCACCGAGGAGGATTCAGTCAGATACACCCATGCTACTTGCAAGTGCGAAATATGATGGAAATTCTCGTTGACGATCTCGCCTCGCTCGAGCGCGCGCGTTAACTCGACATCAGTCATGAATGCCGCCCTTCGCCAGCGCTTCGTTAATAGCCTTTTTCCAATGAATCCGCTGTTCCTCCGCCCAGTGTGCGTCGAGTTTCACGACCTCTTGATTCCCTTCGGGCGTCAACGCAGAACGTCGATACGTGATCGTCGCTTTGCAGTGTTGTCGGCCGTCGGGAACAACGCGGATCTTGATCTCGTTAGCTGTGAGCTCTGGTGCCATTACTACATACGCCACGCGGCCGTCTCTGACGTCGTACGTCGTGAGTAGCCAGATTCGATCGCTGCCGTGGCCGGGCCTGGTACTAAACACGACCCCCTCGCGCTGTACGCCATGGGCCGGCTGGATGAAGTGCGGCGACCAATCTGGCGCCCACTCTGCTTCTCGCACCGGTCCGAATAATGGAGTCACATCCGCGACGGAGCCATTTAATGAAATCGTGAATGATTGCGTTCGCTGTTCGAGATTGACGTCGCCCGCGCAAACGGTCATTACCGTCATCCCTCCCACGATTATGCCGGATAAGACCGTGCCAATTCTGTTCATAATATTACGATAACGGATTATACGATATCGTCAATATAGGATCAAGCCTTGCAATTATTCGTGTGATTCGTGCTCGAGATTGTCCTCCGCGTCCCGGGAAGATTTAGCCGAAACAACTTCTGGCTTTGGTGCTTGTTTTGAATTGCGCGGAAAGGTACCGACTTGTTATCCTCGTCCAATGCATTTACCCATTCGACCGTTTGCTCTCCTCATTATGGTCTCTCTGCTTTTCGTCCCGCTCATTCGGGCGCAGGACAATCCGCTGAATGATCCTGATTTGAAGGAGATGCTAAAGAAAGCGCAGGAAATGCAGAAGCAAGCCGACGATCAAACAGCGCCGTCACCCGCCACCAAGACGAGCAGGAGGAAAAACGCGAAAAGGAAAAACTGCAGGCCGCGTTAAAGAAGCAACTCCAAGCCCCGGGACCGATCGTCTTACCCGCCTGGACACCGGCTACGCCGGAATTCAAGCCCGCTGGGACGCCAGCAAAAAAAGTCGTGGATGACCAGGTGAAAATTGTTCAGACGGGCACTTCATCGATTGCTCCAGACAAAATAGCGGACAGCTGGCAAGAAGCAGCAGGCGCAGCGAACAATCTGAATCAGAGCCTTAACAAGATCAGTGTTAATGGCAAGATCACCCGAATCTTGTTTCTCAGCACCCGCACAGATCCCAGGCAAGAAGTGGAACTCGACGCCAGCCGCGAGCCAGATAGCAAGATTACACAGGTCGAGATCTCTTCACCGTTGCCAAAACCGAATATTGAAGGCGACTGAAATGTCATTTAGCAGCATGCAAGAGCTTGCAATTCGCCTCAGGCAGGATTAACGAAACGACTATGGCCGACAAACACGTTCCAATGATCAGTTCCGGAGTTGCGGGGCCGCTTGGAGTTCTTCATCTTCCGCGGCTCTGGCTGAAAGTTTCTCTCGAGTCGCAGAGCAAACTGGCGTCTGGTTACCCGGGCATCGGCAGAGGCTTCGATGCGATGACCTGTGCCGCGCTCGGACTCGAAGAGCAGGCGGTGAAGGATTACATTAAACAAAACAAACCGACCTACCCCCAGTTTGAATCGTGGGTAAAAAAGAACGCCAAGTCACTTGATCAAAACACGATTGAAAAGCATAACGCTGCGGTGCGCGGTTATATCCACGATGACGAGACGCGAAACAGTGTATTGGGTGTGTGCGACATCGCAGATGACGCTTCAGCTCCCAAGGACGCCGTGAACCTCAATAATCTCGACGACTGGTACGAATTTCATCAGGCAGTGCTGAAAGCTTGACGAAGTGGTTGTATCAGCCGTTGGCATCTGAGATAGGCGCTTGCCACAAGCGCTTCGAGGCACGGAACGGCCCATTCAGCTTTTGACGGGCGGCCGTGTCACATGCGAGCATTCAAGGATGCCGCTCAGTCAGACAGTTGCACCCGTATCCCGCAAAACCACTGAAACTTTCGGGGCGGAATCAAAAACTTTAGGGCAACAATATTTCGTTTCACCGGAAATCTTCGCAAAAGAGCAAGACAGAATTTTCTCGAAGCAGTGGGTCTTGGTTGGGCATCAGAGTCAACTCGCTGAAGTGGGTGATTATTTTGTGGTGGTGGTGGCGGGCGAGAGTCTCATTATAGTGCGGGATCAAAAATCGGTGATCCATGCATTTTACAATGTTTGCCGCCACCGTGGAACACGGTTGAAGGAGGACACATGCGGCCATGGCTCTGCGATTCGCTGTCCGTATCATGCCTGGACGTACGGACTAGACGGGCGATTGATCGGCGCGCCTCATATGGATCAGGTGCAGGATTTTCATAGAGGCGACTATTCGCTTCACGCGGTGAACGTTGCAGTTTGGGAAGGATTCATTTTCACGAATCTGGCAGACTCGCCTGCTCCGCTGGACGAATGGTTCGCGCCACTCAACGGAAAATTCTCGCATTGGAACATGCCGATCTTGCGCGCGGCGAAACGGATTGACTACGATGTGAAGGCCAACTGGAAGCTGATGTTCCAGAATTATTCAGAATGTTACCACTGCCCGGGCGTGCATCCGATGCTTTCAAAGGTTTCGCCCTACGATTCGGCGGAGAACGATCTGACCGAAGGGCCGTTTCTCGGCGGCTTCATGAAGATCAATAAAGGCGCCGGCCTGACGATGAGCGGCCAGGCGTGCGCGTTGCCGGTCGGCAAAATCGAGAACCTCCAAGAAGTTTTCTATTATTCGATTTTTCCGAACATGCTCCTCTCCTTACATCCAGAATACGTGATGGTGCATCAGCTGTGGCCGCAGTCGCCCGAGCGGACGCTGATCATGTGCGATTGGTTTTTTCATCCGCAAGCGTTCGAACGAGAATATTTCAACCCGGAGGACGCGGTCCAATTTTGGGACATGACGAACAAGCAGGATTGGCGCGTGTGCGAATTGAGCCAGCAAGGAATCGCCTCACGCGCGTATGAGCCGGGCCCGTACTCGCCGCGCGAGAGTATCCCGGCCGCGTGGGATGGTTATTATCTTCGCTTCATAACTTGAGGCGATGAATCTACTATCCCGTACGGATATGCCGCCCCTCACCTACGCGAATTACCTCGATCTCGAGAAGCTGCTTACGCTTCAGAAACCACGATCAAGTCCAGCGGAACATGATGAGATGCTCTTCATCATCATTCATCAAACGTACGAGCTTTGGTTCAAGCAGTTACTGCATGAGTTCGAAAAGATAAATCAAGATTTTTCCGCGGGGAATCTTTTCGGCGCTATTCAGATATTCTGGAAACAATGACACCTTCGTCGTTCTCAAGTTTTCGCGACCGGCTCGAGACTGCGTCGGGATTTCAATCCGTGCAGTTTCGAGAAATGGAATTCGCGCTGGGATATAAACGGGCATCGACACTCCATTATCTGAAGACCGATTTCCCGGGTTACGATCGGTTACAGAAACGGCTTGGCGAACGGAGCGTAGTTGATCACTTCTATGATTTTCTTGCCACGCGCGGCGCGAAAATTCCGGCGGACTTGAAGGACCGCGACGTCATCAAATCCAATGAAGCCGACGAGCGAGTGCAAAAGGAAATTCTCCGGCTCTACAAGAGTTCGCCTGAATGCTCGATTCTCTTCGAATTGATGACCGATTTTGACGAAGGACTGCAGGAATGGCGTTACCGGCATATAAAATTAGTGGAGAGAACCATCGGAGCGAAGAAAGGTACCGGTGGAGCACCTGGCGTG
>QHOR01000156.1:0-5884 GCA_003219395.1 Verrucomicrobiota bacterium
TAGTCTGCGGCAGGTTCAGAGTATTCGAAATCCTTAGCGCAGTTCCCTCTAATCCATGTTAGACGGCGCTTCATATAGCTCATGACAACTTCGCCCGTCAGTTCTACACCACCGGTTGCTGATGTGTTTTCCGGTGCTCGAGCCAAAGTCAAATGGGCCGAGCAACACATCGCGCGCCTTTCAGATACGCTCGGGGACTTTCTCAAGTCCGGCAGCTATAGAGCCTCGATTGACCCAAACACACAGAGTCGGTTCTATGAGATCGTCCAGACCCGACCGTTGCCAGAAAGCGTTCCCTTCTTAATTGGCGATGCGATCCATGGCCTACGCACCGCGCTCGACCATGTCGCTTTTGAGATGGTTGAGCGAGCGAACCGTACCCCTTCCCAGGGTCTGGTTTTTCCCATTAAGGACACCCGAGCTGAAGTACTGGACGCAATGAAATCCGAACTACAGGCCGCCGCCGGCACGGATATCGTTTCACTCCTCTTGGACGGGATACAACCCCATCGCGATGGACAGCGCCCGGGACACTCGCTCTGGATCCTTCACCGTTTGGACTGTGTGGACAAACACCGGAAATTATTGACCGCCGTCGAGGATGTTGGGTTCCATCATATCGAGGCGGTCGATGAGGAAGGCACGACATATACCGGACTGACACTCACCTCTGTTGGAAGAGGGGAGCTGCAATGGCCACCGCGTGTCAGGGGGAAGAAGCTTTACCTCAGGAATGAAGGTCAGCTGAACTTCGGTTTACAGCTTCACGAAGTCGAGGCCGCGGATGGAGAGTCGGCGCTGCCCTTGCTGAATCGTCTCAAGAGCTCCGTCATTTCGACGATCGATAGGATCGCCGATGCTTACAGCGCGGGCGCGGGCTCCGTCTAACACGTTTGACACTGTCGCTGTTTTTCTGCGGAGGTGAGGGAGGCGTGTGGGAAGGATTACTCTTGTGTGCACGGTGCATAGGGAAAGGGGTTTATGCAACGAAAGCGAACTCATAAGAATTCTCGAGACAATCGGCCCAGATGTCATATTTGAAGAAATTCGCCCATCTGACTTTGGGGCTTACTATCGTGACAAGTCTTTTTCCACGCTGGAAACCAGGGCGGTAAGCAGCTATTTGAAGGTCAGGCCTACCGACCAAGTCGCCGTAGACGACTATGTGATTCCAGACGGTTTCCGTAGAGAAATGGACAGCCTATTCGAGTACGTCGAATCGACTGACCCTGAATACCGCCGATTAATAGCCGAGAGAGATCAGAAGACATACCGCCTCGGATTCCGGTACTTGAACAGCCCGGCATTTGAGGCGTTGAGCAAGAGAGCTCGCGAGTCATTTGAAAAAACCATTGCAAGCTCGGGCAGTGAAGGCCTAAAGAAGAAACTCTGGATGTGGAATGACGCATTGCGAAGAAGGGATGCTTCCATGATTCAGAACATCTATGAATTCTGTCGGAAGTGTCCGTTTAAGGAAGGAGCATTTCTAGTTGGTGCCGAACACATATCGTCTATCCTCGAGGATATTGCGAGTCGCATGAAAACAGACGGCAACCTGGTTGACTGGAAAAGGCTCTGACGTCATCGGCCCATCTTCGTGCTTCGTGTCACCTATGCGGCTCGGGCGTCAACACCGCGAACGAGCGTACTCTGGTGCGGCGCTCGTGAAACGCCAAAGGCGGCTCGATGGCTGCGCTGGTTTCGGAGGAAAGCGAGGAGGCGCGGTCGCCGGTTAGCTGCAGCGCGTTGTTTTGGAGACCCCGCCTGTTTGGGAAGACTTCGTCCAATGAAATGAACTACTGACCTCACGCTTATCAGCCGCCGTACGCTGGTGCTCACTGCGTCTCAGTGGGTCTAGCTGAGCACAAAAAATCAGAATGACGGTTGCTAACCCCAACTAAAACCAATCGCGCCTGACACCACGGCTGACACCACGGTGTCAGCCACACTAGTAATTTAGAGATTCGTAATGTCTGCGACGATTGCGGCGGCCTCAGCGGCTGTGAGCCCGCCACCGCGATTGGTGCTCGCCACATGCATCTCATTCAGGAATTGCGAGCGTGGAAGGCTCACCTGGGCTTGTTGTGCGAGCACGAAGGATTCGGGTGCCACGTGCAAAGCTGAATGGCTGATAATACAGGCGGCCTTGGAGCGTGTCACAGAGACATAGAGAAGTCTCCGCTGTTCGATTACTAATCCTGCTGCCTGTGTCGCTTTGAAGCTCGGGATGATTCCCTGTTCCACAGATGGAATGAATACGACGCTTCCATCGAGACCCTTCGCCCCGTGCATCGTAAGGACTCGGATTCGCTTTTGCTGAGGGGCGGCTGCTGGAACTGGAGCACCAGTCCTTTGTAAGACCGCGTTAAGCACCAGATCGCTCTCCGCGTCCGTTCTCGCATAAAGAAATTCAAGCAGCTCGGTCATCGTCATTTGCGGAGGCAATGCACCGGCGAGGGCCGTCCACGAAGCTTGTATCGTCTGGTTCGCACCAAACACGTGCGTTGTGAGAAGAGCCTGAATGTCACCCGATCTGGTAGCGAGCGTGTCGGCCATCGTCCATCCAGCCAGGGCCGCCCGAATGTCCATGATGCGCTGAACCGCCCTTCGGACTCTCGCCACTTTCAGCCAACCGGGCAGCGCCGCGAGGAAGAACAGCCCACGAAAATTCTGGGCATTCGCAACGCAGGCGTCTGTTATGGTCTTGATCGTGCCGAGACCAACATTCTGGAGAAGGCCAAGGAGTGCGCGGAAGGCGACATAGTCAGGATGCGTCGATAGAATGTCGTTGGCGATGCGAAGAATGCACAGAACAGCTCGTATGGCGGGGTCGGTCGTCCGCGCCGCGGCCTGTCCCGTGTCATATGGTAACCCGAGGTTCCCCAATTCTCGAGTAATTAGTGGCAATTGAACCCTTCGGTTAGCGATCAGGATCAGGATTTCGTCCTCACGATTTGCCAGCCCTGCTGTAATGAGCGCCTGACACGATGCAGCAACAGCCCGTGCTTCTGCGCCCGCATCTGTGAAGGACCATATGCGGAGCGATCCCTGGACCGGCGGGACTGAAGCGGCGTACAGCGATGTCAGCGCTTTGGGTACTCGATTTGGATTGTACTGTATCAGTGCAAGCGCGGGCGTCAGAACCCCCGGCGTGCATCGAAAGCAATCGGTCAGAGTGTGGCTCGTCGATGCAGGATAAGTGGCCTGAAACTGGATGAGGCCATCCGGGTTCGCATGTCGAAACAGATAGACGCTCTGGTCGTCGTCTCCAGCAACGAAGAGGACCGAACCCTGTCCGGTTAGCAATTGAACGAAGCGCTGATCGCATCGATTAAGATCCTGAAACTCGTCAACAATTAGGTGGCCGATCTGTGGAAGCTGAGCGGGCTGAAGTTGGCCCATGTCGATGGCCTCAACACATCTGTGGATCACTTCACCAGGAAGAACGCAGCTATAGAGGTTCGTGACTGTAGCGTGAAACGACCTAAAGCCACCTTGCTCAGCTGCTGTGATCTGAGCCTGGTTGATACTCGTGGGGTCGAGCGTTTGCCAGCTCGCGTCGTAAGCGAGCCGAATCTCCGCGGCACGTCCCGGCGTACATCCCAAGCTCCCTGCCAATTCCTGGTCGTAAATGGTCTCTTGTTCCCAGTCGTCGAGGATGACGGGATCGCTTGGGTAATGAAGCAGGAGGTTGGCCTGACGAAGGATGCGAAGCGCTAGTGAGTGCATGGTCGAAACGCGGACCATGATTCCTTGTGCAGCGTACGGTTTGCCCTGACAGAATTCATCAATGCGACGTGTAAGATCCGACCATGTCGCTCTCGTGAACGAGATCACGTAGATGTTTTGACCGGGTACGCCTCTTCCAAGCAAAAACCCGACGCGTTTTACAATCGTTCGAGACTTCCCCGTCCCTGGACCGGCCACGACGCGCACCTGCGGAGCGAGATCGCTTGCAGCGGCGTCTTGCTGTGCGTTCGCGGCGAGCATCTGCGCTGGCGTGATGGGCATGACGGTGGCTCACTCCTCTGATCCGAGCCGGGTATCGATGTTCGACAAGCTGGAGGATGCCGGACGGGTCCGCTACGTCTAGGGTGCGCGCTTCTACCAGCCTTTGGTCGAAACCATCACCAGCTCTCACCCGCTTGTCGATAGTGCACTCTGTCGCCTTCTGCTCGATACTCGTGCATGAAGTGAAACGAACCGGGTGTAATAGGCGCAGCGGCGTGAGGATTCAGCACCAAAACCAGGTCCACACCTGGGAACGCCGGCCGGTTGAGTGCATCACTCGGAGAGTACAGCAGCGCACTGATACGCCGGTAGGCGGGAGTGACGAACAGATCGGTGGACACTTCCTCCCCCGACTGCTTGCGAATAGAAGGTGAGTACTGATGCGAGCGGCCAACGACCTGGTGAGTGGTCACGTCGATATGGATTTGCTCAAAGCCGATCGGAAAAGCGACACGGACGATGCGCGGAACCTCGCGCTCGCCGTGGAGGAGTCCCAATCCAGCACCCCCGACGGCAACGATTACTGGTTCGTCTGGGCGCACCCACTTTCTTGCTTCATACGCCACGAGCCGATCGTGCTTCTCCTCAATCGCATTGCGAAGGCGAAGTTTGAGCTGTTCATCAGGAACGCTGTATGCTCCCTGCGTTCCCATCAGGTCCGGGACTTTATCCGCTCCGACACCCGGACCGGGCGCGACTGCTTCAATCCAGATTCGAGGCTCACTGATTAGCAAGTCGGGACCGCTCTTCGACGGACTACGCCGCTTCCGAGGCACGAGATGAACGCCGTTCGCGAAAAATGCGAATGTTAGATACAGCTCCCAGAAGGCACCGCTGAAATTGTCACGCGCCTTCTCGCGAAGATCCGAGTCAAGGAACTCACCGCAGTGCGACCACATGTCGTCGATGAAGCGTCTCGCTTCCTGAACGTAGTCACGTTCACCGTCACGTACCGCGAGATACTGTGGGTCGACCGCGGGGCCGGGCAGAAAAAAGTCCGTTAAAAGCATGGCGCGAGCAGGTAGCGCATGAAGCTCCGTTGAGTCATCAAGTGATAATTATAAGGCGGGTCGCGCCGCTCGTGTGACGGTGAACTGAACTGACGCTCTCACCTAACAGAGCGGGAAAATTCAGCCGTCCATGCATTGGACTGACGTAACTCTGCCCGCACTGCCCGTGAAACGCTCTGAGCACGACGTTCAACCCTGTTTAGCTATATGGGCATGGCGCCGAAGTCGAGGCGGTGAACGCTGAGGCCGTCGAGGGTGATGGTGCCACCCCGGCGGCGAAAGTGCGCGTGGCCATTGAGGTGATCCGTTGAGCGGTGGATGACGTGGAAGGCGCCTCACCCCTCGTAGATGCACGGGGTGGTGTTTTCGGCGGACTGCTCGGCCACTGAGTGCATGTTGCGGGTGGCGGACACTGGACGCTTCATCGCCATCCTGCAGAACCCCACGCCGGCCGCGCGCCCACGAGGCTCTCAGCCTGCGGCGGGGTCGTCTAACAAGCGCTTGAAGGTGACGGCGCGCGTAGATTAAGGAATGCACCTTTCTTCAGCGCGCCGGAGCTTAAGCGCGATTCGTTAGGCGGCCACAGAGCTTCGGTGTCCATCTCTCGTGGAGGATCTACCATGAAGACTGTATCAATCCACGCCCGTCGTGAGTCAGGGCCGGAAACCGTCCGCCACTTCATAGGATCTGGTCAGCACGCCGTGCTCTGCAACACGGCATGGCGAAAAGACAGAGTCGCTTCTGACAATGGTCATGCGCCTTTGTGCTTGCACTGCAAGAAGGCCAAGAAGGCACGCGCGTGAACACGTATGTACCCTTGCAAGCCTCCTAACAAACGCTTGACGCTGCCGACGCGCGTAGAT
>QHOR01000156.1:5891-8381 GCA_003219395.1 Verrucomicrobiota bacterium
CGCGTAGATTAAGGAATGGATTCTTCTTCAGCGCGCCGCAGCATAAGCGCGAGTGGTCAGTCAGCAGCGCTGCCCCTGACCTCCTGAATCACATGAATATCAAGCAACTGTCGAAACAGATCGGCCGGACTCTGCAGCTCGTGCCCCCGCCAGTACAGACCTCGCCGAGCGGTGAGCAAACGCCCTTCAATCATAATGAATGGCGACTCGAAGATATTCTTGATCACCCGACTCGGTTGAGTATTCGTAACAATCGCAGCGGCCACCTGGTCGAACTGCAGTCGGACAACGTTAAAGAGTATCGAAGTCCTGACTTCCTGATCCTTCGGTGCCAGTTAAAGATCGAAGGAGCCAGCATTGGAATCGAACCACTAACGGGGTTTCACCAACCCGCATATCCCGCAGGGTCAGTAGTAGTTCCACCAGCATTCTTTCGGTATCGCGGAGGCGGAGATGGCAGTCAAGGTTCGCGCAACATGTGGATTTCCTGGTCGTGGCAGGATGGCCAGAAGATTTACTTACCAGATGGTTCCAGAATTGCCGTGCCGGCACCGCCGTCACTAGCTGCACCATCACAGCCATTCTGCTGCGCCGTGCCCGACGGGCATCTTGACCCTCGAACGGTGCATGTCCGGACTGGGTTAGTTAAAAACTCGCTCGTATTCAGGATAAGCGAGACGACCACGCTTCGTCTTGCCGGCGGCGAATCGGTGTTGAGGGAGATGGAGAGAGATTTCAGTCGCGGGATCCTACCGATCAACTCGTCCCAATTCCATTCGGCACCGAATGGATAGAGCCTCTTTGCGGAATTATCCCGGGATCGGGAACTCCGTTCAATCCCGCTATGCTTCAGGCTATCACCGCGATCGATCTAAAGCCAAGTTCTACGTATTTCTTTTATCCCTACTTCGATGTTCAGGAAAATAAAGTTGCCTTTGGAGGATCGCCGGTGACTTCACCGAGTGCTGAACTTGCACAGTTACAAAATCTTGATTGGCATATTCCGCTATCGACAGGAGCAATGAGCGCGTCACTCGGACCTCCGGGCACGTCCGTCTCAGGTCAGGTCGGGGGCGGCAAATACCTATGAGGCACCGGCTACAAGACTGTCGCGCGCTGCTGCCTAACACGCGCTTGAAGCTCGTGGCGCCCGTCGCAAAAGCCCGGCTGGCATCTGGTGTTGTAGGCAGTCGTTTGTGAACACTCCAGCTTGGCGACGCAGCTTAAGCGCCATCCGTTAGGCCGCACGCCGCCTAGTGCCAAGCAAAACCATTCTAGACGCGACCCTCGTTGTTCGGCTCGATCTTGGCGATGCTCGAATCGCGAATGATGAATTTGCGGCGAGACCCGACGGAAAGGCGCAACTAGCCAACGCGCTTTTGCTGTATGACTCAGTTGCAATACCCACTTATGATCTGGGGATTGTACCAACTCTCGTACGCTGGCTGGGGCCTGGGGCTTACCTCGAGGCGCTCAAAGGTAATGCCTTCAGGTTCATTCGCCGTCGCGGGCTCCTTGGATATGTCGGTAACGGCAATGGCCTAAGCACTCTTCTCATTGATGAAACGCCCCGAAAGTCGTTTGAATGGTGGCAGGAAGCCGTTTTTGGCGTGACCCACGCGGCAATGGAGCGCCAGATTTCGAATCGGTTGTCCGATCTCTCTCGCGTTCTCAGAAGTCACCTACTTGTCGAATCCATGAAAGCCGTTCTTGAACCAGGTTACGATAACGAATTCTTCTTGAAGCACATTGTCCAAGAGTCATACGAAGACGTAGAGAAGAATCCCCGAATGATCAAGCTTTTTCAGCGAGAGTTTCCTGGTCGCGTCGATCTAACAAGACTTCCAAGTGTTCGCCCCCAAGACGCGCGCATCCTAAGCTGTAGAGGGATCACAGACTCAGTCGACCTTCTCCTTAGAGTGGCTGATGTCAATATGGAACTCTTCTTGGCGGCCGCCGTCGGATATGCGGATTTGTACACCGTGGGGCATGCTGATGAACTCTTGAGGATGAAACTGGCGCGTCGGCGCGTTGCTCCCGCAACTCTACAAGGGTTCGTATCCCTACTCGAGCTGAACGATCTGCCGGATATCGGTTCGGCAGTGACGAACCAAGAGCTTACCCTTGAGCAGATTGTCGATATCCGCCAGCATAAGGATGCAGTTGAGTTTCGTCGATGGCTTCAGACCGTGCCTATCGTGGAGCCACAAGCGTTGGTGAAGGCTTATATAAAGGCCCTGTCTTCGAAAGCCCGGCCAGAGGGTTGGGTCCGGCGCACGGTCCGACTCGCCATAACCACCGCGGTGGGCGCCATCAACATGCCTGCGGGGCTCGCCGCCTCTGTTGCCGACACGTTCTTTCTGGAGAAGTGGACTTCGGGTTACTCACCGCGCTTGTTTTTGGATCGAGTGGCTGACCTCGACCTTCCGAAACAGTCATGACGTTCCGGCGTGCGGCCTAACAAGCGCCTGAAGCTGACGGCGCGGGTAG
>QHOR01000188.1 GCA_003219395.1 Verrucomicrobiota bacterium
GCTGTTCGTGACGCGATAAGGCATGGCCGGTGAAGTCGCGCTTGAGCCGAGGCAAAAGAGTATCTTTCCATCGTTCGTCTCGACCGGATTCCATTCAATTGTCTCGCCGCGGGTAAGCGCTTCCGGTTCACCGCCGGTCGCAGCGATGCGCCAGATGTGCCGGCGATCTACGTCGTTCTGATTCGAAGTGTAGAGGATGCTGCGCTTGTCTGTGCTCAGCGCCACTTCCTCTACATCAAAGTTGCCAGGCGTGAGCAACTGTGGTGTGCCGCCTTCCACGGCAAGGGAATAGAGATGATTATGTCCGTCTTTCTCGCTTGTGAAAATAATGCGTCCTGCGTTCGTGAATTGCAGCGATTGAAAGGCAAACAGCGGCAGCGAATCTTCCATCGCATTGCCACTGTGAAAGAGCTCGCGGGCTTCGCCGCTCTGTGCGTCTGCAATCCAAATCGTCCACGGCCGCGGGAACTCAGGAATGAGCGGCCGTTTGAATTCGGATCCGGGCTGGCGAATAAACGCGACCTGTTTGCTGTCCGGTGACCAAACTGGATTGGCATCACGATTCGTCGTGGGCGCGAGATAAGTGATCTTCCTCGTCGTCACGTCGAGCACAACAATGAACGAGTGGTCTTTGCGGTTGGAATGAAACGCGATCTGCTTTCCGTCTGGCGACCAACGCGGTGTGTCGCTCTCGCCCAGTAATTCTTCGAGCTGCTCAGACTTCTTGTTGCCGTTGATCGGCGCGATCCAGAGATGTTTCTTCGCCGGCCAGACGACATTCTTTCCGTCCGGCGAAACCTGCAGATCCTCGCAGCCCTCGCTATCGCAGCCGATATCGCCCAGCAAACGCGGCTCGGCACCGCTCACATCCGCGGCCCATGCTTGTTGCTTGGGCATTTTTGGCAGGCTTTGCGGATTTGCGGATGTACCTTCCTTATTCGCCTCGCTCCCGCGCGCGTACACAATCGTCTCGCCATCCGGCGTCAGCCGCAGGCTCGCGATCTGCTGCCCATCATCGCCCGTGTAGTGGGTTATCTGTCGCGGCACGAACTCCGGCGGGCCGGCCACCCAGATGTTGCGCTCGCCTTTGTTGTCGAACACCCAGGCTACACGGAGCGCATGCGACGCGCTGGTTAGACCATACGGAAATGGGGCACTCAGCACCTGCTCGATGGTGAAGCTTTCACCAAGACAGACGACCGGCAGCAAGGTGCTGCCGAGAGTAGCGACAACAAAGTAGAACAATATTTTTAACACAATCGCGCACTATTATCGCCGGACGATCACTCGTCGACTGGATTCGACTGAGAAGTGGCGTAACAATTTCGAGAAGGAGCTAGATGATGACCGCGGGATATTCGAGCATTGATGGATATGTTGGCAAGACACCGTTGATTCGACTGCGGCGCCTGTCCGAACTGACGGGCTGCGAGATTCTGGGCAAGGCGGAATTCATGAATCCGGCCGGATCGGTGAAAGATCGAGCCGCGTACGGAATTATCACTGACGCGGAACAACAGGGCTGGCTGAAACCAGGTGCAACGATCGTTGAAGGAACCGCAGGTAACACGGGAATTGGTCTTGTCGTGATCGGCCGCGCCAGAGGCTATCGCACTGTTATTGTAATTCCGAACAATCAGTCGCCGGAGAAAATGCACTTGCTCCGCACGCTCGGTGCGGAGGTGAAGGCGGTGCCGGAAAAGCCATACAAGGACCCGGAAAATTACAATCACATCGCGCATCGGCTTGCAGAAGAGTGTGGTTGGTTCTGGGCGAACCAGTTCGATAATACCGCAAATCGTGATGCACATTATCGCAGCACCGGCCCTGAAATCTGGAAACAAACCAAAGGAAACGTGAGCGCCTTTGTCGCAGCCGTCGGCACCGGTGGCACGCTTGCCGGCGTCAGCAGTTATCTCAAGGAACAAAATCCAAAAATTCAGATTGCCTGTGCCGATCCATATGGTGCGGCGATGTGGTCGTGGTTTACGAATGGCAATCTGGAGACAAACGATGGTGATTCTATTGCAGAAGGTATCGGTCAGGGCCGTGTCACAAAGAATATTGCCGGCATCAAGGTGGATCGAGCGTATCGGGTCCCGGATCAGACTGGCCTAACGATCGTTTATCAACTCCTGCGTGAAGAAGGCCTGTTCCTCGGCTTATCAAGCGGAATCAATGTTGCCGGAGCTTTGCGCTTCGCCCAGGAATCTGGTCCGGGTCAAACGATCGTTACCGTTCTCTGCGACTCGGGTCACAAGTATCAGTCAACGCTGTTTAACCGCGATTGGCTGGCTTCGAATCATCTCGATCCTAACCGTCCACTTGAATCGATTGTGGAGAGCTAGATGCGAGATCAAGGAATTGCAGGCACCGCCTATCGCCGGTCCACCGCCAGGGTCTGTATCACATAAGGAAGACTGCCCACAAGGCGGTGGCGACAAATATATTAGCCACCCTAAAGAACGGGCGGGTTTTTAGCGTTTTCAGGGAGCCTTGAAGCGCTCGGCATCCGATTCATATAATAGAGGGTGACGCGTATTCATTAAGCGTCGGGGACTCCTTTTAGGGAGCTTTCCTCCCTCGCAAAACAACAGATAAGGAAGGGAGTAAACTGTAATGAAATGAGTGCTCTTAATTGCTTTGATGGCAGTCGGACTAGCTTTTGTCCCCGCACAGCGTTCTGACGCTCAGGTTTCAGTGGGAATCGGGGGCGTAGGAGTGGGATTTGGGTATCCAGCTTATAGGTACGGCTATTACAATGGCTATTACCCGTATAGCTACGGCTATTATCCGTATCGATACTACAGGCCGTATCGGTACTATGGCTATTCCCGGGGGCCCGCGTACTACCGGTACGGGCACCGGGTCTACCACCATCGCTATCATCACGACTACCGCTATTAAGTTAGCGTAGAAAACGAGTTCAATAGAGCTGGCTCGAATCAGATTTCGAGCCAGCTTTTTTTTTCCGGCTGTGAAATGCCACAACGTGCAAGCCGACGGAACAACGTGGCGTTTGGCATCACTCACAAACCCAAGCCACGTCTGCGCCGCTATACTTGTTCGTGCCGCTCGCAGATCAGTCACGAGTCACTGTTTGTCGTAAACAGCGACGTTCGTAAACTTTTTTCCTTGTGGACTCGTTCCGCTCAAGGTGACGGTGCGGCTTTTACCATCAGGAGAGATGACAACCTGGCCGGTGACCCTGACTTTGCCATTCTTCTTATTAGCAGTCGTTAGGGTTCGCTCGTTCACTTTTGTATAGGAGCGGGTGTCTGAATTCGGGTCTCCGCTAACAGGATAGTCTTTGCCATCGATCTTGCCCGACCATTCAACGTGTAGTGGTTTGCCGCTCGCGTCGACACCGTCCGCCTTTATTTTGACTTGCCCGAACATACTTGAATAAACGACTTGAGTATTTTTCAGCGTCCGTGGCGTAATCTTCGATTTAGCTTCATTCAACTTCCATGTACCGGCGTGTGGATCAGCGGCCAGGCATACTGTTCCTGCCAGAACGGAAGACGCCAGGGTCAATGCAATCGTTCGCATTTTCATATGGCCATCGAACCGGGATTTGTAATTCCCGTCAATGTTTTTCGAGTGAACCAATGTGCTAACAGATCAACGGTTCGTTCTACCGTCCTCGACTGTGGCTCGGCAGCAAATAGTGAGTCACCGTCCATTCGCCGATCCCAATGCCTGCTTGCAAGCCGTCTTCGCTCGCAGAGCGGAAGTGGATGCCCCCGTACAGTCGGCTGACTGCTGCTTCCTCCGCTGCATCGAGGCAGGTGGCGAAGCTGTGATATACGCCGGGCAGAAAATCTGATCCCGTTGTGAAGGGCAGATCTTCGGAGCCGTAGAACAACGGCAGCACTGTTGCCGCTGCGCCGCTGAAAGTGCTATGGCCGGAAACATACTCAGGGAATGGTGGAGTTATGATAAACGACGTCCAGTTCTGTCCAGGTTCGGCAAAAGCGATCGCCGTCACGGGGCGCCAGAAGTCGAAAGCATACTTGGCGTCCCAGGCACAAATAGCAGCGTCCGCCATGGCAATGTTCAAGAGAGCAAACAATCTGGCGTTCTCTTCCAGCGTGTTGGCGTGCGCGCTGGCAATAATCTGCGCAATGCTATTCCAGTGACCGGGCGGAGTTTCGGTGCCGCCGCCGTCGGCCCAAAACAGTGCGATCTCACTCTGTTCCGCTGTGCGTGTCGAGCCGACAGCAGCACCGACTTGCTTGACCTCTTCGTAGTCCGCGGCGTACCGCTCGCTATCGAGAGAGGGTGGGCCGGGAGGACGGAACTGCGAACTGCTGCTCATTGCAAACGGCGTAACGAATCCCCACTGGGGCAGCAAATATGGAAGGAATGCAGGGGGAGTAGGTATCCACATGCCAGGGCCGGTGCCTCCAGGGGGCGGGACTACAGCACTCGAACCATCGCTGGCCCGCGCGGCGAGAATTTGATTCGCGACAAATTCGCCCCACACAATACCGGCCGTTTTGTGTGGCCCGTTCGGAATTGTAGCGAGAATCATCGCGTGAAGTGCATCGAAGGTGGATGTCGCAGCCGGGAATAAATTGACGAGCGCGTCATGCGCAGTCGCACTTGCAGCAGCCTGACGCGATGCACTCGGTGCTGCCATGCTTGGCACCAGATAAGGTTTATGCGTCCGCGCGATACCATTCACCGCGTCGTAGATTGAGACGTGAAGAATGGCGAGATTACGAGAGGCAATCGGCGGAGGTATATTTCCAGAGCGAATGGCGTCCAGCGCCGCGTTGTTCCAATCCGTCACAACGTCGGCGTTGGCCGGGATGGCAATCGTGAACGCCAGAGTGAGTGTGCCGATACAAGTCGTGAAAAGCGTATGTCTAAAGCGAATATTCATTGGTGCGCTGTTTTGAGAACGAGCGCCCGGTTCTACGCTTTGCTACGATTTCGTGTCAAGAGTATTCCCTGATCCAGCATTTCCATCCGAGAGATACGAGTCAAAGTATCGGTAACGGTTTCTTGGAGGTAGGCGGTGGAAATTCTTGATCGAGATCGGTGAGATCTTCCTTGGTCAGTTTGATTTCGATTGATCGGGCGTTATCGCGGACATGCTTTTCTTTGCTTGCTTTAGGAATCGCGATGACTCGCGGTTCACGCAGCACCCACGCCAGCGCGATTTGGGAAGTGGTCGTGCCGTGACGCTTGGCGATCTTTTTAAGCGTCGCGTTTTCAAGCAAACCGCGACCATGCCCTACTGGAGAGTACGCCATCACAATCGGTTGGTAATTGAGAGTTGAGGATTCGCGGACAAGAGGCAGAAGATCGAATTCGATCTGGCGATTCGACAGATTGTAGAGGACCTGATTGGCGGCACAGTTCATGCCATTTTCAATCGACTGAAGCTCTTCCATGTCCTCTAGATCAAAATTTGAAACGCCCCAGCGTGTGATTTTCCCAGCTGTTCTAAGTTTCTCGAATGCCTCGACTGTTTCCGCGAGCTGCGTATTTCGCTCGCGCCAGTGCAAAAGGTAAAGATCGATCGCGTCGATTCGTAGCCGTTTGAGACTGCGCTCACATGCTTTCGGCAATTCGGTGGGTGACGCGTTATGCGGATATACTTTACTAACCACGAACACCCGATCGCGTTGATCCTCGATCGCATCGGCCACAACTTTTTCCGCGCCGCCTTCGCCGTACATCTCTGCGGTGTCGATCACGGTCATGCCGAGCTCGATTCCAAGCCGTAACGCGGCAACTTCCTCCTTGTGCGCTCGCGCATTCTCCCCCATGCGCCACGTGCCCTGCCCAAGCGCCGGTACGGATTCGCCATCGCGGAGAGAAACAGTTTTCATTTCATGCTCCTGCTCATTGTCGCGGCCACTCGTGTTTGGTCTCCGCGGCGATCTTCGCCGTGGCAGTCAGACTGCCGCTATGAGTCTTGTGTTTTCGTGAAAGCAAGGCGATTGAAGAATCATGGGTAAGAAAATGCGTGCCGCCCAAGTTTCGCGTGCGGGTGGGCCGTTGGAATTAGTTGAGCGCGACATTCCGGAGCCACAGGCTGGATGGGTTCGAATCAAGGTGGACGCATGTGGCGTTTGTCACAGTGATTCGCTAGTCAAAGAGGGACACTGGCCGGGTATTCAATATCCCCGTGTCCCAGGACACGAAGTCATTGGCGTTGTCGATGCTGTTGGCGACCGCGTGAAGCCGTGGAGAACCGGCCAGCGCGTTGGCGTTGGGTGGCACGGCGGCAATTGCGGATATTGCGACCATTGCCGGCGTGGTGAATTTTTTGCATGCGAAGTGGCGCTCTTAACGACCGGCATCTCGGTCGACGGGGGTTACGCGGAATACATGGTTGCGCCTGCGGAAGCGCTGGCACTTCTGCCTGACGAACTCTCTGCTGTCGACAGCGCGCCTCTCATGTGCGCTGGCCTGACAACCTTTAACGCGCTGCGAAACAGCGGCGCGCGTCCGGGCGATCTCATTGCTGTGCTTGGTATCGGCGGGCTCGGTCACCTTGGCGTCCAGTTCGCGGCCAAGATGGGATTTAAAACCGTGGCAATCGCGCGCGGAAAAGACAAGGAAGCATTCGCCAAACAACTCGGCGCACATCATTACGTCAACAGCCAGGCATCCGATCCGGCGGCTGAACTGAATAAGCTCGGCGGCGCCAATGTTGTGATCGCAACTCAATGGCAGCAGTGCTGGGCGGCCTTGCGCCAAACGGGACATTCATGGTGATCGGCGCAGCGGGACCGCTTTCAGTTGATCCACTTTTACTCATTTCTGGTTGCCGGTCAGTCAAGGGCTGGTACTCCGGAACGTCGATCGATTCACAAGCCGCCTTGAACTTCAGCGCGCTGCATGCTGTGCATTCGATGAACGAAATTTTTCCGCTCGATCGAGCAGCCGAAGCGTACGACAGGATGATGAGTGGCAAAGCGCGTTTTCGCGTGGTTCTGGATATTGGAGGAAAACGCTGAGCCGGGAAGCGAAGGCTGCTCGCACGGAAAAAACTTCCATTCGGCCTATTGCTGAAAACTTCAGGCTCGATTGAGAATAATTGTTACCGGCGTTCCTTTTCGAACCAGCAGTTCGACCTCGGCAATATCCTCTTTCAGCATGGCAATTCCTTGAGGTGGACGGTTTGAATCACCGGAATTCGTTGATTGGTCGTCGTCGTCCGTTGCGACCGCGATTTCGGAACTTGTCTCTTCAGTCTCTTGCTGAACACCGTAAAGTACATAGCCGACGCGCCCCAGATCGATTCGCGGGGTGCCTTGTTTATCGAGACCATGACCCGGTTGCACCGGTCTGCCATTTTCCAGAAACGATTTCGCTGCGACTCTCGTCTGAATCGCCGGTTTCCGCGAGGGCGGCAACGCCGCAGATATGATCGGATATTGAGTAAAAAACCCGCGGCTGTCGTGCACAATTACACGATCCCGGGGAAGGTCGATCGTAATGGTGAAATCGAGCTGAGGCACCATCAGTTTTTCTCCCGGCCGGATTAAAGTGGAGTCGAGGTCGTTTACGCGGATGATGGCCTCCGCACTGGACTTAAGTTTTCGCGCGATGGATGCTAGGGCGTCGCCACGCTTCACGATGTATTCGGTTTTGCGAGGCGAAGGTTCTTTGGAGAAAAAGATTTGTGTATTGACGTCGCCTAGAAGATCGCGCAGCTCACGTGTGACAGGCGATTTCGGTGCGGTAATCAGCGCTTTTACGAGGAGTCCGCGCGCTTCGGTCAATTTCCCTTCACGCACTAAAACTTTAGCCTCTTTTAGCTTCTTTACGTTGGGATGCACATACGTCACCCATGGAATTGATTTTAGTCGTGCCAGTTCCACTGGACGAAACGCGATGTGCGCGAAATAGGCGGCGCCACCTAAAATTGCGACGCCGAGCAGGAGAATCGTGCATTTTTGCCACAGCGACATTCTCATCGAGACAACAAACCCTCTCTACATAGACATCGTTTTACAAGGCACCGTTGATCCGTGTATTTGTTGCTGTCTTCGAATTGTCTGGCAGCCGTTCCCTCCTGGAATTGCCGGCAGGCAAAATAGGTGCGAGGCGTCACGACGCGATTCACACCAGGGTTTGAAAAATAAAGAGGCTGATAACAAGGGTTTGGACGAGAAAGAAGACTGCGTAGAACTCATGATAGCGCTGATTGCGCGTGATCGCAGCCGTCGTTAGTCCGGCAATATAGAGCAAGCTGCTGATGAAGTATCGCGGCCCTAATGCAAGCGAGTGACTTTTCTCTGATCGCTCTCACCGACACTTCGCATCGCGAGTGTTTAGCTCTTGTTGTTCCGAACCTTTAGTCGACCTTTCGTGTGCCGGAAGTGGCGTCGATATTGCCCCGGGGCAATTTTTAGTGCGCGCTGAAAAACGTTGCGCATGGAATTCACATTTCCGAAACCGCATTCGCTTGCGATTGTTTCCATACTGTTTTGACTCTCTTCCAATCGGCGGCGTGCGGTTTCGACGCGAAGACGTTCCACAAATTTGGCAGGCGTCATTTTCATTTCTTTACTGAAAACACGCGCGAAATTTCGAGGACTCATCGCCACGCGCTGTGCCAAGGCCGACACAGTCAGCGGTTTATTCAAGTTATCCAGCACCCATGACTCAAGTTCGCGTAATGGTTTTCGGTCCGTCAGTTGCAATGATAACGCGGCGCTGAACTGTGATTGTCCACCGGGCCGGCGCAGATAGAGCACGAGATTGCGGGCAACCTGCAGTGCCAGTGGCGAGCCGTGGTCTTCTTCCACCAGGGCAAGAGCGAGATCCATTCCAGCGGTAACACCCGCCGACGTGTAGACATTTTTGTCACGGACAAATATCGGATCGGGATCGACACGCGTACGAGGCGCGCGTCTGATCAAAACCTCGCACCAGTTCCAATGCGTTGTAGCGCGGCGGCCATCAAGCAAACCAGCCCGCGCCAGCAACATCGCTCCGGTGCAGACAGAACCGATACGCCGGGCTCGCCGAGCGATTGTTTTCAACCAGCGGATGGCTTCGCTTCTTACTTCATCATTCTCAATCGCCGTGCCGCCGGCTACCAACAGGGTGTCGATGGTCCCGCGCAGCTCGCGAAACGTTTTGTGCGCCGCGAATCGCAAACCGCAGTTCGCAATAAGTGAGCGGTGAGGGGAAGTCGTCGCGACTTCAACGGAATAGATTGGGGATGCACCTGGATTTTGCCTGACGAAGATTTCCGACGCCCGAGCAAAGACTTGCAGCGGTCCAACCAAATCGAGGATCTCTGTACCTGGCGCAGCGACGAAAACGATTCGGCGCTTTGCGCCAGGCGAACTTTGATTCATTGACTTCGCATTCGGTCGCCGCTCGTCACAAGCTTTTGTTGTCCGTGAATTTATCCGGTGCGGCGTCGAATGTTTTCTTATCGTCGTCTGAACAGAAATAGTAGGTGACTCCTTTAAAGGTCGATTTTGGCGCTGTCGCCGGATCCACGTTCATTCCGCATACCACGCAGACGGGATGTTCAGCAGTGGAAACAGGCGCGACGGCATAAATTTGATTCGATTCCGAATTCATCCAGCCCTGCCCTTGATATTCCAGGTCATAGGCCGTTTTTTGCGCGACCTCACGGCCGAAATAGCGTTCGACGACGCGGAGCGCCAGATCGATTCCAGAAGAAAGCCCGCCAGCGGTGGCAAGTTTGCCATCTTCGACAAACCTTGCTCCGCGTTTGAGGTGGATATCGGGGAATTCATTGGCGAAACGAACAAACGCCCCGTGATATGTGGTTGCGGTTTTCCCTGACAAGAGTCCCGTTTTGGCAAGCACAAATGCTCCAGTGCAAACCGACATGGTCACATCGGTAGACTTTGCCGACTTCCGGATCCAATCCAGTGTGGCCTTACCTGGCTGACTCTGCGCAGGGATAACGATGACTTTCGGCACAGGAGCATTTTCAAAGGTATACTCGGGGACAATTTTCATCCCGCCGCTTGTACGAATGGGCGAGGTCGACTCCGAGACGGTATAAAGGCGGAATGGCTGGTCCCTTCGTCCAGGAATCATCACATCTTGGAATACTTCCCAAGGTCCGGTGAAATCGATCACTTGTGCGCCTTCCGAAATGAGAAACGCAACAGGGATGCTGCCTGCCGCGGGCGCCTTGAGCGGGTTTGTTTCGACTGATGATTCTCCGGGCTGAGCGCTGTTTGGAGCTTTGGCTGGTTCCGAACCGAAAAGTTGACCCAACACAGTAACTGCGATGCTGGCCACTAAGCCGAATTTCGGGGCTATTCTAGTTAATTGTATCCAATTGGAGGTGGTTGTGTATCCATTCATAACCGTGAAGGTCTCGAAATCACTATCTGGCAGCAATGACAATTATCATCATGTTTCTGCCAACAAACTGGAAACAAACCTTTTCACGTCTCTGTGCTCTCGCGCCATACACATCAAGCTTTTCGGCAGCAATTTTTGAGGTTTGCTTTGCGATATTTGATGCAACGGTGAGTTCGCAAGGAAATTCCCAATGAAATCACAGTATGATGTGCTAATTCTCGGCGCAGGCCACAATGGGCTTGTGGCAGCGAGCTATCTTGGGCGCGCAGGCCTGAGCGTTCTGCTTCTCGAAAAAAACAATTACATCGGTGGCGCCGCCACTTCGCAGAAGGTGTTTCCCGATTACGACGCACAACTGTCCCGGTATTCCTATCTCATCAGCTTGTTTCCGGAAAAGATCATTCGAGATCTCGGACTGAACCTTGAACTGCGCCGACGCGCGGTGGCGTCGTTTACGCCTTATCTGAACCACGGGCAACACGACGGCTTGCTCTTAAGCAATGTGGACGAAGAAGTCAGTCGCCAGTCAATGTTGGAACTGACCGGGAACAAAATGGAATTTGAGCAGATGAAAGCTTTCTACAATCTGTCGCACGTTTTTGCGGAGTACGTCTGGGATACCATGTTGGAGCCGCTTATCGGCAAAGAAGAATTACGACGCCGGCTTGATCGCGATGACATTTCTCGAGAAGCATGGCGCAGCCTGGTGGAGGAGCCGCTCGGCGCCGCGGTCGAGCGTTATTTGCACGACGATCTGGTCCGCGGACTTGTTTTCACCGATGCAAAGATCGGTGTGCTCACGCATCCGCACGACCCGTCGCTCCTGCAGAATCGTTGTTTCATTTATCATCTTATTGGCAATAAGACAGGCGAATGGAAGGTGCCGGTCGGTGGCATGGGTGCGGTCGTGCGCGAATTGGGGAAAACGGCGCGTCATGCTGGCGCGGAGATTTTGACTAATGTCGATCTTCGCGCGCTTGGCCTCGCCGCGGAGCAGCGAACGGTGGAATTCTACAAGGACGGACAACAACAAACCGTCCAAGCGCGATACCTTCTCGTAAATTTCGGCCGCAATGTGTTGGCAAGGTATATTGGCCAGTTATACCAACCGAATGCCACGGATGAGGGCTCTGTGTTCAAGATCAATATGCTCCTGCAACGGTTGCCGAAGTTAAAGGCGACGAGGTATACATCCGATCAGGCTTGGTCCGGAACATTTCACAGCAACGAAGGCTACGAGCAAATGAACGCCAGTTACGATCAAGTATGCGGCGGACGGCTGCCCAATAAAGCACCATGTGAAGTGTATTGCCATACGTTGACCGACAACAGCATTCTTGCGCCCGAGCTGCGGGAGAAAGGTTTCCATACCATGACCTTGTTTGGATTGGATGCTCCATGGAACTTGTTTGTGCGCGATAACAGGACCATGCGAAAGCATGCAGAGAAAAAATTCATCGAAAGCATCAACCAGTGGTTGAACGAGCCCCTGGAGGATTGTGTGGCCCTGGCGCATGATGGCAGCCTGTGCATCGAAAGCAAAAGTCCGGTTGATATCGAAGACGCCTTGGGAATGTTCCAGGGAAATATTTTTCAAAACGCACCAACATTTCCCTTTGCTGAGCGCAAAGAGCAGGTTGGAACCTGGGGTGTCGAAACTGATTACGAAAATGTGTTTCTCTGTGGGTCAAGCGCCCAACGCGGCGGCGCCGTCAGCGGGATTCCCGGACACAACGCGGCAATGAAGGTGCTCGAGATGGCAAAGAAAAGATAAAAACTTCCGACGCCCAGTCACAGATATGCCTGACGCCAACCCAGATGATGTTGCCTCGATCGATGCGATTATTTCGGCTGCTTATGATTCCATTTCGGGACCGGCTGGCCAGAAACTTGTATTATCCAGGTGCGCGTTCAATCCCCACCGCAAAGCCCGGGGCAGTTAATGATGTCGCACCGCAAATCCTGGACGTGGATGGTTTCATTGCGCGTGTGGAACCGTATTTTGCAGAGCACGGATTTTACGAAACAGAGATCGCGCGTCGCACCGAGCAATTCGGGAATATCGCGCATGTCTGGAGCACGTATGAATCGCGCCACAATCCGGCGGATCCGGAACCGTTCATGCGCGGGATTAACAGCATCCAGCTGTTCTACGATGGCAGTCGCTGGTGGATCGTGAATATCTACTGGCAACAGGAAAGCCCGGCACATCCGATTCCGTCAAAATACTTGTAGCAACTCAAAACCCCCAAAGGCTTCCACGTAACGTCAGCGCCAAAGGCGCAGGAGTCATTTCGTAGCCTGGGTAAGCGCGCTAGGATTTATGGTCAATCCGAAGGCCAGCGCTGAAGGCGCGATTCCTTCTCCGCTTTTCAACAGTTGTTTACACGACAATTCGATTTCC
>QHOR01000189.1 GCA_003219395.1 Verrucomicrobiota bacterium
CTGATAATTGCTGTGCGCGTTTGTGGCACGCCTCTCTCTCGCGGGGAGAGGGCCAAGGGCAGGGGGAGGTTCACTGATAGGAATTGACGAGTCGACAGATTGAATCTCGCATTTATGGCTGCTCGCTCCAAAACTGACGCCGATGCCCCTCATACCCATCGAAACGAACCCTGGTCTTAACGCGGCGGCGTAGGACGCGGCCTCGGTGTCGGAATGGGTCTTGGAGTCGGGCTAATCCTGGGCATTATCTCTCTCCTGAGGATTGTGCCACCAAAACCAACGGCCGTATTGAGGGAAACTCTCGAAAGATCATAGCCTGTTCCGCTCGGCTCATTTACCCAGCTGTTACCTCCATCGCTAGTTGTGACGATGGTTCCAAACGCACCGACGGCGATTCCGTGATTTACATCGGTAAAAGAAACCCCTGCGAGCAACTCGGTTGTTCCACTTTGTCGCGGCATCCAATGACTTCCACCATCCGTCGTTCTAAGGATCGTCCCAGCTTGACCGACGGCTGTCCCATTATTTGCGTCGGTAAAGGAGACTCGTAAGAGATCAGACTCTGTTCCGCTTACCTGCGGGATCCAATTGTTCCCGCCATCAGTTGTCCTGAGAATTAGGCCTGCGCCTCCAACAACTGTTCCCGTGTTAGCATCCGTAAAAGAGACCCCAACAAGAGGAGTCGAAGCCGCGTTTGGTTGGCTTGTCCAACTGCTTCCTCCATCTGTCGTTCGTAAAATCACCCCTGTAACAGTGGTAAAATCGAACCCCACCGCCGTTCCATTATTTACATCGGTAAAAGAAACGCCCCAGAGATCAACCTCTGTTCCGCTTATCTGGGGCATCCAAGTATTCCCACCATCGGTTGTTCTAACGATTGTGCCAAACTCACCGACGGCCGTTCCATTGTTCGCGTCGGTAAAAGAGACACCTAGCAGCGTGTTGGTGGTTCCGCTCGTCTGGTTAACCACGTGTTTCCGGCATTGGTTGTTCGAAGCACGATTCCACTATCACCGACAGCTGTTCCATTGTTCGCATCAGTAAAGGATACGTCTTCCAGCGAGTTTGTGGTGACAGCGCTTGATTGACTGATCCAATTGTTGCCTCCATCGGTTGTTCTCAGGGTCGTGCCAGCGAGACCGATAGCCGTCCCGTTATTCGCATCGGTAAAGGAAACCCCTATTAGCGTATTGGCGGTTCCGCTGGTCTGGTTAATCCATGTGTTTCCTCCATTTGTTGTTCGCACGATGGTTCCATCGCTACCGACGGCTGTTCCGTTGTCTGTATCGGTAAACGAAACGCTCCAAAGGAAGCTGGTTGTCCCGCTGGTCTGGCTAACCCAATTCGATCCACCGTCTGTCGTTCTGAGAATTGTGCCTCCCTTGCCAACAGCTGTCCCATTATTTGCGTCCGTAAACGAGACACCATACAAAAAGCTCTCCGTCCCGCTTGTCTGACTAACCCAGTTAGCTCCGCCGTCTGTTGTCCTGAGAATTATCCCATACCAACTAACTGCCGTTCCGTTATTTGCATCGGTAAACGAAACGGCATTGAGGTTATTCGTAGTCCCGCTCGTTTGGCTCATCCAGGTATTTCCTCCATCCGTGGTCCTGATGATTATTCCATTCTCACCAACTGCTGTTCCCGTATTTGTATCGATAAAGGAAACAGACAACAGGCCATTACTGGTTCCACTGGTTTGGATAGACCACGAGTCACCACCGTCGATGGTCCTGACGATTGTGCCAGAAGCGCCAACAGCTGTCCCATGATTTGCGTCGGTGAACGAAACTCCGTACAAGGTATTTCTAGTTCCACTCGATTGAATGACCCAGTTATTACCGCCGTCGGTCGTCCGGACGATGATGCCATTGTCGCCAGTTACAGTTCCTGTGTTTACGTCAGCGAAGGAAGCGGCATACAGCGTGTTGCCCTGTGGAAGTGGATTTTGCCAAACCCAGTGTGTGCTTGTCCCCGCAGGGCTACGGTGTGACAAGCCTGTTGAGCTGCCTGTGGAATGGCTCGACAGGTTGGTTGCAACGTCGCCGCGCGCATAACCATTCTGAATGGCCAGGCCCGTCCCGCAAACACCAGAAAGGCTCACGATGAACAAAAGGACTTTTACATTCGCGATCTTCATAATTATGTGTGTTTCGGCATTCTTATAGCCGCCTCACCGTCTACTCGCCGTAGCGAGCGTCGAGGTGCTCGATGCGTTGCTATCCTGCAGCGTGGCACCCGCCACAGCGGGCAGACTTTGTCGTGGCTACAAGCTCGCGCTCCTTGCAGGTAAGGTGAGCTACGACGATTTTGGCAATGCTAAGCACGTTGTAATTTCTGTGAAAGTTTGTTGTTAAAATTCTTCACTACCTTGCGCCTTAGCCTGGTGGAGTCGGACGCGACCGTGGCGTCGGACGAGACCGTGGAGTTGGAGTGGGCCTTGGTGTCGTGCTCGGTGTTACGGTTGGAGTAGCTGTCGGGCTTGCAGTTGGAGTGCTGGTAGGAATCGGCGTCGCCGTCGGTGTTGACGTTGCGCTAGGTGTAGCCGTAGGGGTAGGAGTGGGTGTCCCGCTTGGGCAGTGATTGAAAGCCATGTGTGCGCTGAGCGCACCATTTTGCGCGCCGGGTGTTGCCACGTTGAGCGTGCCGATGTTACCGTTCACTGCAGGCCAGGCGTCCATTGATCCAAACGTACCGCCGATTGGCGTCGGATCGCCGCGGCGCGCAGCGATCAATAGGTTGCCGTCAGTCAACCCAAGCACAAGGCGGTCGGATGTGCCGTTGCTATCAAGACTAGTCCAGAACACAACGTTGCCTGCCGCATCGATTGTTTGCATCGGGTTACGGGAGAATGCCAATTGCCCGGGGCTCCCGCGAACCACCCAGAGTTGAAGGTATCGGGAGTAGGCCGGTAATCAGAGAAGAAGGCAATCTGGCCGGCGTTATTAAGTGAAGGGGCTTGCATGTCAAAATAGGTTCCACCGATGGGTGTAGGATCAGGAACCTTGACGTACCATTCATCCACCTGCCCGGTCCGAACCACGATGCCGCGTTGCGTGATGCCGCCGCTCACGATAGCGCGGAAGGCAATCTGATCCGAGTCATTGATATCCGGGACGGGACCGGCGGGTATAAACGTTCCGTCCTGGAAGCCGAAGCTCTCAGTGCCAAGGCCGCTATACGTCCCCCCGCCAGGAGCAGGATCGCCAACCGCGGCCACCTTTGTTACAACGCCGTTATCCCACATGAACAGGTTGCTGTTGATTGTTTCACCAACCGGTGATGCAAGGAATACGACCTTTCCGTTGTTATTGATGGAGCCTGGGCCAACCGCTCCAAATGTGCCTCCGATCGGTGAAGGATCACCTACCGCGGCTACCTTAACAATTTGTCCGGAAGCAGCCTGGTAAAGGAACAATGCTCGTCGCGAATCGCCGCCATTAACATCACAGAAGAAGAGTACGTCGCCTGCATTATTAATATCGGGTGTGAAAACGGTGTTTTCGGAAAAGAAGCCACCGAAATGTCCACCGATAGGTGAAGCATCACCGCACATTGAAGTGGTGTCTCCACTACCGCCTAGCCCGCCACAGCCGATAGCGATTGCACTGATCGTGCCGTCTGAGTCTGCAACGAACACTCCCTGATTCCGCTCGGAGCCATCGACCTGCGAGTTGAATGCGACGCGCCCGGATGCATTAATAGTGGTTGGATTGGCGAAAGCTATCGGATTCAATGTGCCACCGTTGGTGTTAGGAGCGACCTGGCCGTGAGCAGCACGGGACTCCACGCCACAAATCGTGCCCGATGGAGTGCGGGTAGTGGTAGTGCTGTAACTCTGTTGTGGCGAGGCGATCATTGCGCGTTCGGCTGTGTCGTGGACTCTAACGACCGGCTTTGCGCCGATGGCATTGTGAAAGCCGCTACGTGGCGTCCCGGAATTGTTGCTATTCTGCAGCTGTCCCTGCGCCGGACGTATGGTACTGCTCGCAATGAAAAGTAGAGCGATGAAAGACGCGCCTTGCAGGAAACGTATTACGTTGGTAGTAAGCGGCTCTTTATTCATAGATTGGGTTGTGCTCTTGTATTAGGTGTTTCGCAATTTGACAGGAATTCTGCAGAGACGCCTCGACACAACAAGACGGCTACAATATCTGTGAAGTAGGCTTGTCATTAATCTTCGTCTCTATTGAAGCGGACCGCTAGTGCGGTGTGGGGCGACGCGCCGGCGTCGGACGCGGTCTCGGTGTTGGAGTTGACCTTGGTGTCGGGCTCGGTGTCACGGTTGGAGTAGCTGTCGGGCTTGCACTTGGAGTGCTGGTAGGCGTCGGCGTCGCGCTAGGTGTAGCTGTAGGAATTGGAGTGGGGGTTGGCTGGATGGCCAGAGGGGTAGCATAACTTCCGGTGCTACTCGCCAGCAGCAGTCGGGAAGTGCCAGCGAAAGCCAGCTCGCGAGGACTGGTAACGGCCTCCAGATCGCTGGCAAATGGCAAGAAGGTGGCGCCTCCATCTTGTGAGCGTACTACTTGGGATCCTTCGAGTGGCAGACTGATGAAGAGTACCCCATCGTCGGTGGGGTGGCACGCGATGTCGGCCGCCAGTGCGTTTCCGGTCCACCCGGTAGACGCCCAACCGACGCCAGCGTCAGTCGTGCGAAACAAGCCGCTGGAGCTGAAGCTGAGCCATGCCGAAAGATAAAATTTCTGCGGATCGCTGGGCGAGGCGCACAAGCGAGGCGCACGCAGAAAGCTGGTTGGCAGACCCGATCCAGATGGCGACCATGACAGGCCGCCGTCAGTGGAGCGCAGCACCCCGCCCTGATTACCTCCGCTGGTGTCGTCACGGGCCGCAAGCATGACTTGATCCGTCCCGTCCTGGACGATATCGATATCGGTCACCGGTTGAAAGTCGCCAAGCTCATAGACCTTGGTCCAAGTGAGACCGGCATCGCTGCTGCGCCAGATGGTGCCTTCAAAGCCAGCTACTCCGAAGTCGGCACCGCCAAGTAGAATCAGGTTCGGATCGTTGACGCTAAAACGCATTGTGTCGAGATCGGATTCAAATAGGGGGCCTTGATCCGGACCGAGTGGAGTCCAACTCCCGTTATCCTCGCGCCGGTAAAGACCCTCCTGCGCCACAGTCGATGGCCCACTGGAAATGGCATACAGCGTTCCGTCTGGCGCGAAGTGCACATTGCTATACCGCGTCGGCGGCGCGGACTCGAGCAACCACGTAGCGCCACCGTCCGTGGAAGACAATACACCTCCATCATTGGCGCCTTGAAAGGCAACTGCGAGTTCATCTGGGTCGAGCGGATTAGCGTCGATTGAGAACAGATCCAGTCGAGAAATACCCTGAGAGGACTGAACGAAGGTGTCACCTCCGTTTGTGGAATGAAACACTGCGAGCGAGCTGGTGCCGAGAAACAGCTCTTGCGAGTTTGCAGGTTGAAACCTAATGGAGCGTCCAGCTAGTGCCTGGGTACCTCCGACACCGATCTGCCAGGTAGCACCGCCGTCGGTGGTTCGGTTAACACCGCCGCCATCTATAGCCACAAAAATTCTCGCGGCGTCATTAGGATCGACGGCGATATCTTCAACTACCAGGATAGGCCAGGTCCCGTCATGCAGGGGATTCCACGTGACGCCCAAATCAGTCGACTCGTACAGGCCAACAGGCTGAGAACCGAACAACAATCCACCTCCAACAAGCAGGCGTGTGCCGTCATAAACAACGGCGTTCAACGGATTGCCAGGCAGCCCAGCCGAACGATCGGTCCATGAGTCTCCACCGTCTGTGGTAACCCACGCTTCGCCTCCTCCAAAATCTCCGCCGAAAACGGCTATCACCGTGTTTGAATCGCCTGGATCTACTGCGATTCCCCGACCCGATATGGGCGCTGCGAGTGGTGGAGTGCGATTGGACCATGTCGCGCCGCCATCGGTCGAGCGCATAACGTTCACGGGTTGAGAGCCGGACGCATCGGCGATACCTACCCAAAGAATTGAAGAATTAGAAGGATCGATCGCGACATCGAACACCTGGTCGTTCGCACCGATGCCAAGATTCAGTGTTGCCCAGCTTAGACCGCCATCTGTGCTCTTGCGGACACTGTCCAGAGTACCGAGGTAGGCGGTGCCTTCTGGCGCGAACTCGATATCGAAAACGCTCGTGCCGTCCAGAGCTGGCACCTCGGACCAGCTGTTACCTCCGTCACTGGAACGGTAGAGTGTACCACCGAAGCTGCCACCTGGCGCCAGACCAGCTAGCACTACGTTTGCGTCCACAGTCGAAGCTGCCACGTCGAAAACGTCGCCCCCCGGCGGGCCAAGTGATACCCAGGCGGCGGCGCCTGCAGGGCTTTCGCCACGATTTTTCGTGCCGGCGACAGTCCTCGGATTCATACCGCTGACGCGGTTTCCTTTCTCGTCTATAAACCGCTGCGGGTTATTCCTGAAGATCACATCCTTTGAATTGGGCTGGGATTTAACAATAGCGGTTCCTGTCTGCGCCGAAGCTGTTTGCTCCCTTGTGTCAGCGGATCGTTTTAAGAAGACACCCGAGTCACCGAGCGCAAGAGATGCGCTTAGTAACACAAAGAACAGGCCAACTAGAAGACGTGGGTTAGAAAAGGCGCATTGATAACTGGATTTTGGTTTCATTGGTTAGATTGCGGTTTGATGAGTGTTAGTGGAGTAGACGAGGAGGAGTCGGTCGAGGTGGGGGTGTGGGACGAGGTCTTGGCGTGGGAGTAGGTCTGGCTGTTGCGGTAGGCGAGGGCGTAACTGAAGGTGTAGGCGTTGGGCTTGCAGTAGCGGTTGCGGTCGGAGTGGCACTTGGCGTTGCCGTTGCAGTTGCAGTTGCTGTTGCTGTTGGAGTGGCCGTTGGGCTCGGTGTGGGAGTAGGACCGCCCGTTCGCTCGAAGAAATAAGCCGCGCCCTGGCGGACATTGTTTCCAACAGTAGCCTGGTATGCCCCAACTAGTGCGGTGTTATTGGCATAAGCAGCTGACCATCCGAACTGGTCGCCCTCGCCACCGTCACCGGCCGCGAGCTTCTTTATCTGCGTGAAGCTGCCACCTGAATAGTCAAAGACGTAAGCGGCACCCTGTGAGTTGTTGACGCCTGTCGCGCCGATTAAAGCTGTATTGCCGTCAAACGCTATCGATTCGCCGAAACTGTCGGATGACTGACCATCGTCAGCGAGGAGTTTTTGACCTTCGCTCCATGTGCCACCTGAATTAGTGAACGAATAGACGGCGCCTTGATTTGAGAATGGGTCTGAGCCGGCGCCATCCGCGCCAATGAGAGCAGTGTTTCCAACTAGTGCAACGTCAAGACCGAAAAAGTCAAATGACGCTCCATCGCCGGCAGTGACTTTTTGAGTCTGTGTCCATGTGCCAGTCGATCCATCGAAGAAATACGCGGCACCTTGAAACTCGTTCCCATTTACAGTCACAAAGCCGGTGCCAACAAGGGCGGTGTTACCATCGAGAGCGATCGACCAACCAAAGCTATCGCCGGATGCGCCGTCGTCCGACGAAAATTTCTGCGTTTGAGTCCAGGTCCCTCCGGACTGTGAGAATACATACACGGCGCCTTGTGAGGAATTTTGGCCTACCGTAGCGCCGATCGAACCTATCATGGCGGTGTCACCCTGGAGCGCGACCGACCAGCCAAACTGATTAAACTGTGTACCGTCGTCTGCCGTGAGCTTCTGCGCCTGGCTCCAGGTACCGCCTGACTCGGTAAACACGTACGCTGCGCCTTGAAGATTGTTGTTGTTGAACGCACCGATGAGAGCCGTGGAACCGGAGAGCGCGATGGAAATGCCGAATGCATCCCCCTCCGCGCCATCATCTGCGGTAAGCTTTTGCGTTTGGACCCAGGTGCCATTTGAGTTTGTAAAAACGTACACCGCGCCCTGGGCATTATTAGCGCCTACAGTCGCGTTAGGCGCGCCCACAAAGGCAGTGTCTCCCGCGAACACGACCGACCAACCGAACTGATCGTCCGTTGCGCCATCATCGGAGCTGACTTTCTGCTCCGGCCAATCCGATGGCTGACCGCCGTTTGTTGTCCGCAGAATGACGCCGCCATCGCCGACTGCGATGCCCCGTAATGCGTCGCTGGTAAATGAGACATGGTGAAGGTATGCGGTGATTCCGCTCGTTTGGTCATTCCAAGTGGTGCCCATATCGGTCGTATGCAGGATTCTGCCACCCGAACCGACGACAAACCCGCTTGCCGCCGTTGGAAAAGCGACTCCTTCCACTGCCTGATCAAAGAATAACGTCGACCAGTTGATCCCGGCGTCAGTGGTTTTTGCGATTGCGCCTCGACCGTCAAAAACACTTCCTGAAACGAGACCGGTGGTTTGATCGAAGAAAAACACGTCATTAGCGCCGCCCTCGTTTCCATCGAAATAAAAGTTCTGAAAAGTCCAATTAGCGCCGGCATCAGTGGTCTTGCCGACCAACGATTGAAAGATCGAATTCTGTCCCGCAACAAACCCTGTAGTCGCATTCAGCATCTGAGCGCCAGGGAATCCGCCGCCAAAGAATCCACTCTGACCGATCTGCCATGATGCCCCTGAATCAGTCGAATAAAGAATATCTTGTGAGTCGCCTCCACAAATTCCATTTGCGCCGTTAAACGAAACTGATCTAAGAGTGTCTACCACGCCGCTGGTAACACTTTGCCAGCCAACGCCTCCGTCTGTCGTGCGAAGGATTGTGCCGTTATCGCCGACAGCCACTCCTTGGTTGGGATCGACAAAAGAAATGCCGTGCAACGTCGCAGTTGTTCCTCAGTGCTCTTCAGAATCGTGCCCGTATCTCCCACGACGAATCCCGTTCCAGAATCAAGGAGAATAGCGCCGTTTAAATTGCTCGTCGTCCCCGAATCAACGGGAGACCATTGCCCAAAACCCGACGAGATAAACGAAAAAACGAGTATCAGTGCCAGGTAATTTGTTTTGGAACTAAACATATGTGACTTGGAGTTAGTGAGTTGATTTCGAGGAAATTGGCGACCGTTCGTTCGGCAGGGAACGCAAATGCCCGGTTGAAACGCATCATCGTGACAGTTGCTCGATGCCGTGAACGTTGCAAGCGACAGCGAACCGATGATTACAGCCGCAACGCCAAGCCTCAGAGCCCCGAAGGGCTGCAGGTCTGGTCGGCACGCGTCTCAGAACAACAGATGGAGACGCCGATGAATTCGCACACGATTGCTCTCTCAATGTCCTGTAAACCTTTCATCTGGCAACGATCGAGCCGATCCGTGAGGATCACGGCGGAGTGGGGCGAGGCGGAGGGGTTGGATGAGGCCTTGGCGTTGGGCGCAGCCGGGGTGTGGAG